>NZ_JAOCQE010000118.1 GCF_025290915.1 Streptomyces sp. 15-116A
TACCCGCGTAGCTGCGGCCCGCCGTACCCGCGTAGCTGCGGCCCGCCGTACCTGCGTAGCTGCGGGCAGTCGTGCCGCTGGGGCGGCACGGGTGGGCGCAGCGGCACCCCGCCAGCGCGGGCGAGCGACACCTGCCCCCGGCCAGCGCCGGCGCAGGGTGCCCAGTAAGGCGCAGCCCCTCGTACGGGCGCCCCCCCACTCGGCACCGGTGGACGGCACCACCGCACGCCACGTGCCGTCGGCGATGTACTTGGTCACCAGGTACAGGTACCCCAGGTGGGACGGCACCGTATGGCTACAGGCGGCCCAGGACCTGGGTCAGGAGGGAGCCCATCCTTGTCGCGCTGTCGCGGCCGGCCTGGAGGACCTCCTCGTGGTTGAGGGGCTCGCCCGTCATGCCGGCCGCCAGGTTGGTGACGAGGGAGATGCCCAGGACCTCCGCGCCCGCCTCGCGCGCGGCGATCGCCTCGAGGACCGTCGACATGCCGACCAGGTCCGCGCCGATGACGCGGGCCATGCGGATCTCCGCCGGCGTCTCGTAGTGCGGGCCGGGGAACTGGGCGTAGACGCCCTCCTCCAGCGTGGGGTCGACCTCCTTGCACAGCGCGCGCAGGCGCGGGGAGTAGAGGTCGGTGAGGTCGACGAAGTTCGCGCCGACGATGGGGGAGGTGGCCGTGAGGTTGATGTGGTCGCTGATCAGGACCGGCTGGCCGGGGCGCATGCCCTCGCGCAGGCCGCCGCAGCCGTTGGTCAGGACGATGGTCTTGGCGCCGGCTGCCACCGCCGTGCGGACGCCGTGGGCTACGGCGGCCACCCCGCGGCCCTCGTAGAAGTGCGTGCGGCCCAGGAAGACCAGGGCACGCTTCGCGCCGATGCGGTACGAGCGGATCCTGCCGCCGTGGCCCTCGACCGCGGGCGGGGGGAAGCCGGGCAGCTCGGTGACCTGGAGGTCGGCCTCGGGCTCGCCCAGTGCGTCGACCGCCGGCGCCCAGCCGGAACCCATCACGAGGGCGACGTCATGGGTCTCGGCGCCCGTGAGTTCGCGCAGGCGCGCTGCGGCGGCGTCGGCTGCGGCGTACGGGTCGCCCTGGAGGTCGTCCGGAAGAAGAGAAGCGTTCACGCGAATGAGAGTAACCCGTCTTCGCCTACGCGCGTAGATGTCAGAGAGAATGGGTTGGCGTTCGTTGTCTTGTCGGATGCGACGAAAATCGACGTCAGCAGGGGCGCTTGCGGAGCTCCATCACGTAGTCGTGCGGGGCGCCCGCCGACTCCGCCGCGTCGGCGATCTCGCCCAGGTAGCGGGCGGAGGGGAGGCCGCCCTCGTAGGAGTTCAGGACGTACGTCCAGGCCCTCTCCTCGCCGTCCAGCGTATGGACGCGCACCCGGGTGCGGCGGTAGATCTGCAGGCCCACGCCCTCCCAGCGGTCCAGGGACTCCTCGTCCATCGGGGCGATGTCGTAGAGCGCGACGAAGACCTGGGCCAGCGGGTCCTCGACGAGCGTCGCCAGCGCGCCGTCCCAGCCCATGTGCTCGCCCCCGAAGGTCAGCCGCCACCCGTTCAGCCAGCCGGTGGCGCGCAGCGGCGAGTGCGGAGCGCGGCGGGACATCAGCCGCGCGTCGAGGTTGCCGGCGTAGGCGGCATAGAGCGACATGGGGGAAGGGTACGGCAGCCGTCCCGCGGGCCACTCCGGTAACAGCGGGGCCACGGGTCGGGCCCCGGGGCGGTCGCACGGTGAAGTGTGCGGGACAATGGAGTACGTGACTCGGATCGTGATCATCGGTGGCGGACCCGGCGGATACGAAGCGGCGCTGGTCGCCGCGCAGCTCGGCGCGGAGGTGACCGTCGTCGACGCCGACGGCCTGGGCGGGGCGTCGGTGCTCACCGACTGCGTACCGTCCAAGACTCTGATCGCCACGGCCGAGGTGATGACCACCTTCGACTCCTCCTACGAGGAGCTGGGCATCATCGTCGCCGACGACACCCCGCACATCGAGCAGGCCGCCCGGGTCGTGGGCGTCGACCTGGGCAAGGTCAACCGGCGTGTGAAGCGGCTGGCGCTCGCCCAGTCGCACGACATCACCGCGTCCGTGACGCGCGCCGGCGCCCGGGTCATGCGCGGGCGGGGGCGCCTGGAGGGCATGCAGGCGCTCGACGGGTCGCGCAAGGTGGTCGTGCGCGCCGCCGACGGCAGCGAGGAGACGCTCGTCGCCGACGCGGTCCTCATCGCGACCGGCGGGCACCCGCGCGAGCTGCCCGACGCCCGCCCCGACGGCGAGCGGATCCTCAACTGGACCCAGGTCTACGACCTCAACGAGCTCCCCGAGGAGCTCATCGTGGTCGGTTCCGGTGTCACCGGCGCCGAGTTCGCCGGCGCCTACCAGGCCCTCGGCTCCAAGGTCACCCTCGTGTCCTCCCGCGACCGCGTGCTGCCGGGCGAGGACCCGGACGCCGCCGCCGTCCTCGAGGACGTCTTCCGCCGCCGCGGCATGAACGTCATGGCCCGCTCCCGCGCCCAGTCCGCCAAGCGCGTCGGCGACCGCGTCGAGGTCACCCTCGCCGACGGGCGGGTCATCACCGGCTCCCACTGCCTGATGGCCGTCGGCGCCATCCCCAACTCCGCGGGCATGGGCCTGGAGGAGGCCGGGGTGAAGCTGCGCGAGTCGGGCCACATCTGGACCGACAAGGTCTCCCGCACGACCGCCCCCGGCGTGTACGCGGCCGGCGACGTCACCGGCGTGTTCGCGCTCGCCTCCGTGGCCGCCATGCAGGGACGTATCGCCATGTACCACTTCCTCGGCGACGCGGTGGCCCCCCTCAACCTCAAGACGGTCTCCTCCAACGTCTTCACCGACCCGGAGATCGCCACCGTCGGCTACACCCAGGCCGACGTCGACGCCGGCAAGATCGACGCCCGGGTCGTCAAACTGCCGTTGCTGCGCAACCCGCGCGCCAAGATGCAGGGCATCCGCGACGGCTTCGTCAAGATCTTCTGCCGTCCCGGCACGGGCATCGTGGTGGGCGGTGTCGTGGTCGCCCCCCGCGCCTCGGAACTGATCCACCCCATCTCGATCGCGGTCGACAACAATCTGACGGTCGAGCAGATCGCGAACGCCTTCACGGTGTACCCGTCCCTGTCCGGCTCGATCGCCGAGGTGGCACGGCAGTTGCACACCCGCAAGACGGGCGCGGAGGCGTAAACCCAGACAGGTCGCCGCCCTTATACCACTTGGCTTCACACGCTGCGAACAACTTCTGCTATTCAGCGCAAACTGCTGAAAGCAGACGGTCGCTGGCATTACTGTCAGTTTCGTGTTCGCTGCAGAACGTCGCCAATTGATCCTCGAAATGGTGCGAGCGAACGGGGCCGTGTCGCTCCGTGAGCTCGCCCGCGTCGTCCAGACCTCCGAAGTGACCGTACGGCGGGACGTGCGCGCGCTGGAGGCAGAAGGACTCCTCGACCGCCGGCACGGCGGTGCGGTACTGCCGGGCGGATTCACGCGAGAGTCCGGCTTTCCGCAGAAGTCCCATCTCGCGACCGCCGAGAAGACCGCCATCGCCGACCTCGCCGCGAACTTCGTGGAGGAGGGCGAGGCGATCGTGGTCGGCGCGGGCACGACCACCCAGGAACTGGCCCGCCGCCTGGCCCGGGTGCCCGGCCTGACGGTCGTCACCAACTCCCTCCTGGTGGCCCAGGCACTGGCGCACGCCAACCGGGTGGAGGTCGTGATGACCGGCGGAACGCTGCGCGGCTCGAACTACGCGCTGGTCGGCAGCGGAGCGGAACAGTCCCTCCAGGGCCTGCGCGTCTCCCGGGCGTTCCTCTCCGGCAGCGGCCTCACGGCCGAGCGGGGCCTTTCGACCTCCAACATGCTGTCGGCTTCGGTCGACCGGGCGCTGGTGCAGGCCGCCGCGGAGGTCGTGGTCCTCGCGGACCACACCAAGCTGGGCACGGACACCATGTTCCAGACGGTGCCGACCGACTTGATCACCCGCCTGGTCACCGACGAGCCCCCGGCCCACGACGACCGGGCCGCCACGGAGTTGCAGGCGCTGGCCGACCAGGGCGTCCAGATTGCGGTGGCCCCGACCGGCACGACGACGTCGGGGGGTGAGAACCCCCCGCCCCGCCAACAACGCCGTGACGTCCCTCTACCGGGGCCGCGCCGCCAGGGCCCCGCCACACTCAGATCCGCGGTGACGGTGACGGAGCACCAGGGGAACGAACGCGCGAGGGTCGCGGACCTGCGGAGGCGTTAAACGCGCGGAGCCGCCGTGGCATTGGAGGCTGGGGTGGCTGACCACGTGCGATGGCCTGTCACGGCCGCCAGTACTGGCCGTCGGCTCGCATGATCAGTTGCTCCTCCACCAGATAGCGGCGCAGCGCGGCCACATCCGGGTCAACTTCCCGCAGAAGTTCGTTGACCTCGGCCTCCGGGTAACGCCGTAGCGGCGCGAAGCGAGGCACCAGCTCTTCCAGGAACGCTCTGCGCTTGCTGCGTTTCGACGGGATCGACGCCTGCCGCTGTGGCCGCTGACGCTGGGGGACGGCGTGCCGCCAGACATCGCTGTCGGCGGACCAGATCTTCCCCGTGCGCGTGACCAGTCCTGCCTGCTCCAGCGTGACAAGTGCCTTCGTGCACTGCGCCGGAGTCATGCCCAGACGCTCCGCGACGCCTGGCGTCGCGTCGGCTTGCAGGGCGATGGCGCTGTAGACGGCACGCCGGGTGTCGTCTGCCAGTGCCGCGACGATCCGGTCCGCGGTGTCCGCCCTGTCGCCGGTTGTCCGGGCGGGGGCCTCGCCCAGAAGGGGAGCCTCGGCGGAGCGGGTCTCGCCCAGCGCCTTCAGTTCCTCGGAGAACGGGGCACCTCTGTCTCGCTCCCATGCACCGTGCTTGCGCAACAGCAGCAGGCCGGCCTGACGCTGCTTGTGCGGTTCGCTCAAGGCCAGCACGTCGAATCCGCTCCCTGATGCGGCGGCCTGGCGACGGAGCTCTTGCAACAGCGGGGTGGGCACGATCCGGCATGCCACCCTGCCCCGGTTCCCCTCGGCGGACGTCTCGACCGTCGTGGCCAGATACGGCTCGTGCAGCACGACCGTGCCGCCCGGTGCCACACGTGGCCACAGCGCGGTGAGGAAGGCGGCGTCGTCGGCCTGGGTGCCGGCATCGAGCCACACGAGGTCCAACGGCCCCCATCGGTCGAGTTCCTGGTCCGTCAGGTCGAAGAAGTCGCGCTCGACGAACGTGAGCAAGTTGTCGAGGCCCAGAGTGCGGGCTGCGTCCCTCGCCCGATGTGCGGAGGTGCCTGGTACGGAGAGGTCGTCGACGACGAGGAGTCTCGGGGCGTAGTCCTCGACGACCGCACCAGGGCGCAGAACCGAGGCCCGTTCGTCGGCGACGACCTCCCCACGCACGATCCGCCGGTCCTCGGATGCCTCCGAGCGCGCATCGCGCAGTCCGAGGAGGAGGTGCAAGGTCGAGGAACCCGCTCCGACCTCGACCACGGTGCGCGGGCGCAGCATCATGGCCAGCGCTCGCAGCAGGGGACCGGCGTTCTCGGTTCCCATGCCGGGTCGGGTGAGGAGGCTCAGCGCCTTGTCGGCCGGATCGTGCATGGACCGTCCTCTCTCGTGGGCTCCTCCTTCACTACAGCCGCCGGGGTCTGCCCGGGGCCCCCGGGACGTTCGGCGCGGACAGCCCGGAGCATGCCGGAGGACAGGAGCCGCTCCGCCACACCGTGCAGTCGTGAGGGAAGCCGGTGGAAGGCTATTCCGTCCTCGTTCCCCGCCCGCCGCCACAGTTGGAGAGCGGCAGCACCGACTTTAAGGAAGGTGCCCGTCGCTGTGTGCGCGAGGACGTGGACGCCGGGTTCCCATTCCACGACCTCCACCCAGGCCTCCTGGACCAGGAGGTCATCACCCTCCGGCTCCTGGCGGAGCAGAGGCGAAGGGTCGCCGCGCAGCAGGCCACACCGCATCATGCCCACCAGAAGCCGATCGGTGACGTCGTCCGGCTGGGTCCACCGTCGGCGGATCGCGGCCACCGTGGCGCCCTGCGCCAGCACATCACCGACCGGCTCGGGCACTTCGACGAAGGCAGGTGGATGCGTTCCGAAGAGCACGGCCACGGGACCGCCGTCGTGCAGGAACGGCATGGGCGTGTTCTGCCGCCGCACACCGGACGACAGGGTGAGCCTGGTACCGGCAGGCAGGCGACGGCACCAGGTGGCGCGGTCGAGCAGCGGGGGGTCAGGCGGCGGCGTCAGTCTGATCACCGCCTCGTGGGGCCGCTCCGACCAGGCGAGTTCCCACGCCAGCGGCAGCGAGGCCCCCGTCTGGGCGCAGAACCGGGGAATGACCGGGTCGAGGACGATCTGACGGCCGCTCATGATGTCGCTCCTTCAGATGCCTGGCCAGCGGATACGGACGGGTCCCTGGCAGGCTGCTGGGAAGCGGTCGCCGTCCGTGCCCGGAGCCAGCCGAACGAGCCCGCGAGGAAGGCGACGCCGCCCCCGGCGAGAATCCCCCAGCGGGCCCAGCCCGCGGGCACGAGCCCGGCGAAGGCGAAGCCGACGGCAACCGAGCTCTGCAGCGTCGCTCCGTACGCGGCGCCCACCCGGCCGCGCACGTTCGGCGCGCAGTCGGCCATGACGTGGGTGCGCAGCGTCACGTTCTGCACCGCGTTGGCCATACCGCCGCACAGGAAAGCGGCCAGCATCAGCGGAATGACGGGATACAGGCCGGTCACCAGATAGCTCAGGCCGATGATCGCCGCCGCTGCCACGGCGACCACGGCGGTGGGCCGACGGCCGAGGGGGCCCCGGAGGGCGAGCGGCCCCAGCACCAGTCCCACGCTCCATGTGGCCAGCAGCGTGCCGTAGACCGCCATGCCACCGGGGATCCCGTGCGCGAAGAAGGGCAGCAGTACGTTGACCACCGAGGTCGCCGCGATGGTGATCACGATCGTGGCAAGGGTGACCCGGCGTTGCGCCCCGGCCCAGAGCAGGGTGAGGCCGAGCCTGAGACCTCCTTCGGCTCTCGCCGCGGTCCGCTGCCCGCCGTCGACCGTTGGCGTACGGTCTCCGGCGGCCAGGGCCAACCAGCGGCCGAGCACCGGAACGGCCAGCAGAGCGAAGGCGAAGGTGCCGGCGTCCACCGCCAGCGCCAGTCCAGTGCCACCGTGCGCTGTCAGCAGACCCACCAGCAGCGGGCCGATGATGTAGCCCGCGTTTCTCACCGACTCCATGAGGCTGTTGACCCGCAGTTGCGCCTCGGACGCCGGGAACAGTCCCGGCACGAGTGCCATGACACAGGTCTGGGCGACGGCTCCCAGCGCGCCGAGGAGCAGCATCGTGGCGATGAGCAGCACCGCCCCGTCCGCGAGCGCGGCGGCGCCCGCCGCGATCAGGCACTCCAGAGCCAGGGTCACGCCCAGGACCGCGTCCGGCCGGAACCGGTCCACGATCCGCCCGATCCAGCCCCCCAGGGCGATGCCGGGCACCAGGCCGGCCAGCATCTGGGCCGACACCACGGATGTCAGCCCTGTGCGATCGGCACCGCGCAGGGCCAGCGCCACCATTGCCACCTCGTCACCCACGGTACTGACCAGCAGGGCGACGACGACCAGGCCGGTCGATGCCCTGCCCGGCCGCAGAGCCGTCACAGCACCCGCTCCGTCGTGCGTGCGGTCGCGGACACGGCGGCCTCGACCTCTACGGCCCGCCAACCGACCAGCCGCAGCAGCGCCGCATGGAGCAGAGGCACGGCAGCCGTGTCCGCCCGGCTCTCCCACCCTGCGAGGTCCAGCGTGTCACCGTCAGCCAGCGCCGCCACGGCCGCCTCGACCTGAGGATGATCCGCGACCTTCAGGGTGTGCCCCTGCGCAGCCACGGCACGGCGCCCGTCGGCAAGCAGCCGCTGCCGCACCACGACGTCGTCGTGCAGCCTGACCCGGGCGTCGCGCGGCACGGGAGCGGCCGATTCGGCCGGCCGGCCCACGCCCAGCCCACCCGACGTCACAACCCGCATGTGGCGTTCCCATACGACGTCCTCGAGCTCCGGGCCCGGCAGTGACGCCAGAGCCCTGAGCGCGGCGGCCGCCGCAGGGGGGATGTCATGCGGGTTGGAGGCGCCGGGATCGGCTCCGTCGGCGCGGGTGCGTGCCAGCAGTGCGCCGACGGCGTCGACGACAAGGGCCGCCGGATCGTTCCTGGTGAAGAAGGCGATGTTGACGTTGACGGCCACGGCGTCGGGGGACTCGCCCACATGCAGCTGCCGGGAGGGGAAGTAGGTCAGCGCACCCGGCACACCGACCAGAACATCGGCCAGGCCACGGGCGGACGCATAGTCGGCGGTGTGCTGCGGGACCTGCTCCGCACACTCCGGAGGCCAGGTCAGGAGGGTCTTCCGGCCGCGCACAGTGAAACCGAAGTTCCCGGCGTGGTCGGTGTGGACGCCTACGTTGGTGGAGGTGTACCGGCCGATGAAGGTGTCCATGTCGACACGGCCGGCGACCCGGGTTCCCGTGCACCGGTACACGTCGTCGGAGAGCCGCTTGGCACGGTCCCACAGCGGTGCCGAGACCGCGTGCAGGCCGGAGACGGCAACGCTCCATTCGTGCTCCCGCATACGCTCGTCCACCCGTGCGAGGTAGTCGTCCAGGTAGTCGTCCTGGGGGAGAGGGAGGAAGGGCCGCGTGTCGATGGGCTGCGTCCGGCCGTCCACGGTCACCACAACCCTCGGCAGCCCTGAACCCGCGGCGGACCGGTTTCCCCTGTCTGCCGCCTGGGACAGGGCGTTCAGCAATTCTTCCTCCTCGACGTCCAGTTGGACGGGCGCGGCAGGAAGGGACAGTGGCCGCTGCTCCCAGTGGCGGGCGGCGAACTCCTGCCAGAAGCGCTCCGTTTCAGAGGGCGCCACCGACACCGGCTGAGGCAAGAGAGCTCCTGATGTTCGGGCCGCGAGAAGCGGCGGTTCGGCAAGGGACTCGGGCAGGGTGACGGGAGCGTGCTACACCGCTCCTGTCGGCAGGGGCGGCCTCAGGAGTTCGGGGTGGAGGGAAGCCCTCGCGAGCACCCCGTGCCTGGTCAGATCGTCCAGAAGCGGATGCAGCCGCTCCTTCGGCAGGCGGGAACGGGCGGACAGTTCGGACGTCGTTACACCGTCAGCCGACAGGAGCCAGACGAGTCGGCCGGCAGCGGAGACCATGATCTTTCTCCCCGTCTCAGGAGAGACGAGCAGGCAGCTGCCGTCAGACCGGCTGTCCACCACCTCATGAGGGTGAGCGGTGTACCAGCGAGGCACAAGCTCCTCAAAGGCATTGGCGGGTTCGACCGTCACAGCTCCGTGAGCGGCCAGCCGCGTCAAGGTGGCCGCGGCCGCTCTGGTCGACGTGGCCCGTTCCCAGAGTTCGGCCACCTCGCGGACCTGCCCGTCGGCCAGGACACCCCACTCGCGCGGCACCGACAGCAGGGCGTCGGCCGACGGCACATGCAGCAGGATCTCCTCCCCGGCGACCGGCACGCGGGCATGCACCCCGTCGGCCAGCCGCACCGAGGACCGGGCGCTGACGCCGGGACACCGAACGACAGGCACCGCGATCCGCCGTGGCGGCAGTTCCGCCTCGGCCATCGCCCACAGGAACGACCATTCCTCGGCATCCCCGATCCAGGCCCCGTCATGGAACGCGGATCCCGCGACGGCGCCCGGCCCGCTGGAGGTGAGGCGAACGGCATCGTCCTGGCTGAGACCCTCGGTAACCGCGTAGTCGAGGTCGAAGGCCAGGTCCTCACCCTCAGCCGGCGGAATCAACTCGACACCGAACTGGTCGGGGCGCTCCCCGACCGGGGAGAGCACGTCCAGGACGAACGGCCCGTTGGCGGCCGTGGAGTACGGCACGTCGTACTCCTCCGCAGAACGGCGGAGCGCGGCGGCGGCGAAATCCTGGGTTCTGAGCGCCTCCTCCTCCGTCTCCCCGGGAAACCCGGTCATGCAGAAGAGGTGGACGGGCACCCTGTTCGACAGGAGCGCGTGCAGTGAGGGCTCGATGTCCGCGACCTTGGTGCCCTTGCGCATCAGGTCCAGGACACGCTGGTTGTACGACTCGAGGCCGAGGTCGAGACGTCGGCATCCGGAGCGGCGCAGCGCCGCCGCCAACTCGTCGTCGAGCCCCTTGCTGAACCGCGTCTCGCCATACCAGAAGAACTGGTGTTTCTGTTCGATCAGTTCTCGTGACACGCCGCGCAGCGAGGTGAGCGTCAGGATCTCGTCCACGAACATGAAGGTGTCGGTGCCGTGTTTCTCGGCGAGAGTGGCCATGTCGTGCACCACCTGGTCGGGGCGCCGTATGCGGAACTTGTTACTCGCGAACGGGATCGAGCAGAAGGCGCAGTCCCAGGCGCAGCTCCGAGACGCTTGAAGCGGCAGGACAGGGCCGGGCGCGAAGTAGCGGTCGAGCGGCAGGCCGTCGAAATCCGGTGTGGGCAGATCGGACACGTCGACCATCGCTGCCGGGCTGCGCAGGAGTCCACCGCGGCCGTCGCGCTCCAGCAGGCCGGGGACGGGACGGTCGTCGGCGCCCGCGATCCGGTCGCACAGCGCCGGCAGAGCGTCTTCTCCTTCGTATGACACGAACGAGTCCACGTACGCGAAGAAGGGATGCTCCTCCTTCCAGCGGCTCACCATGCGGGTCGTGAGATTGCCGCCCATGACGACGTGAACGTCCGGTCGGTGGCGCTTCACGTGGCGGGCCACGGTGAGAGCCGCTATCAGCTGTGTGTCGGCGGACACCGAGATACCGACCACGGCGAGGTCCGCATCCTCCAGCTCGCGGACCGGACGGTGCTCCAGGGCCCATCCGTATACGTTACGGTCCGGCGACCTGGCCGCTTCCAGAACGGAAGCAGAGCGCCTGTGTGAGAAAGAGCAGAAATTTCCCCGGAGGTCGAAATTCAGCCCAGGGAATGAAGCAGAAACGCAAGCCAGGCCATTGCGGACGACCGTGGCCGCGTCTGTGAAGGTGGCTGGCCTTTGCAGAATGTCACGGGACTTGAGTGCGACTCTGGCTCGGTCGATGCGAGCCACTGTGTCACCGAAAACGGTGAGGATCTCTTCCTGAGCTCGCCGTTCTCCTGCGGCCATCTCACCCAAGCGGCGCTCGGCCTGGGGAAGCAGCGCCGCCAGGCCTTCGGCGGACAGTAGCCAGTCGGTCTGCTCGATGCTCAGGTCGAGGGACGACACCTGCCAACCGTGTCGGCGCATGACCGCGGCCAGTAGCGGAACTGCGAGGTGAGGAGCGTAGACGTTCCAGATGGGCGGGTTTATGAGAAGGATGCGAGGCTGCCGCATATGAGCCCTCGTGAGATCCGGTGTCGGGTGGGGAGCCGAGCGTGGCCGTCAGAGCGTGGACGGATGGCGGCTCAGTAGTTCTGGCCGAGCCGGAAGTCCGTCGGTCAGTTGGTGCCGGACTCCTGCAGAAGGGCGTACTTGCTGTTGAGCCGGTTCGGAGCGACAGCCTCGACGGAAAGGGCCTCGTCGGCCTCCGCGAGAGCGAGAAGGGCGTCGACGTCGAAGTCCTGCGTATTCTCGTGGTTGAGGTTCATGCAGATCTCCCTGTCCAGGATGAGTGGTGCCCTGTGAAATGGGTTCTCACGCCCGACTCCCCTGCCGTCCAGCGCGGGGGGAACGTATCTGCATGATCGAGCCAAGGGCAAGACTCCGTTGTCCCGGCAGAAACTGTTTCGGCCACGCACACAACAGCGCGCGCCGCAGGTGTCCGTGCTGGGGGACACCCGCGGCGCGCGCCGTGAGGTGGTTCAGTCCTTGATCTCGCAGATCGGCGCACCGGACGTCACCGACGCGCCCACCACCGCGCTCAGCCCCTTGATCGTGCCGGCCTTGTGCGCGTTCAGCGGCTGTTCCATCTTCATCGCCTCCAGGACGACGACCAGGTCGCCTTCCTTGACCTCCTGGCCCTCCTCCACGGCGATCTTGACGATGGTGCCCTGCATCGGGGAGGCGAGGGTGTCGCCGGAGGCGACCGGGCCGGACTTCTTCGCCGCCCGGCGCTTCGGCTTCGCACCCGCCGCCAGACCCGTACGGGCCAGGGACATGCCCAGCGACGCCGGCAGCGAGACCTCCAGGCGCTTGCCGCCGACCTCGACGACAACCGTCTCCCGGCCCGCCTCGTCCTCCGCCTCACCGGCCTCCGCAGGCGCGGCGAACGGCTTGATCTCGTTGACGAACTCCGTCTCGATCCACCGCGTGTGCACCGTGAACGGGTCCGTGGAGCCGGTCAGTTCCGGCGCGAACGCCGGGTCGGTCACCACCGCGCGGTGGAAGGGGATGGCGGTGGCCATGCCCTCGACCTGGAACTCCGCCAGCGCACGCGCCGCGCGCTGCAGCGCCTCCTTGCGGGTGCGGCCGGTGACGATCAGCTTCGCCAGCAGCGAGTCCCACGCCGGGCCGATCACCGACCCGGACTCCACGCCCGCGTCCAGGCGCACGCCCGGACCCGACGGCGGCTCGAACTTCGTCACCGTGCCCGGCGCCGGCAGGAAGTTCCGCCCCGGGTCCTCACCGTTGATACGGAACTCGAACGAGTGACCCCGCAGCACCGGGTCGTCGTACCCCAGCTCCTCACCGTCGGCGATGCGGAACATCTCCCGCACCAGGTCGATCCCCGCGACCTCCTCGGTCACCGGGTGCTCCACCTGCAGCCGCGTGTTGACCTCCAGGAAGGAGATCGTGCCGTCCACGCCGACCAGGAACTCCACGGTCCCGGCCCCGACGTACCCGGCCTCCTTCAGGATCGCCTTGGACGCCCGGTACAGCTCGGCCACCTGCTCCTCGGACAGGAATGGCGCCGGCGCCTCCTCGACCAGCTTCTGGTGCCGCCGCTGCAGCGAGCAGTCACGCGTCGAGACCACGACCACGTTGCCGTGCTGGTCGGCCAGGCACTGCGTCTCCACGTGCCGCGGCTTGTCCAGGTACCGCTCCACGAAGCACTCACCGCGCCCGAACGCGGCCACGGCCTCACGCACGGCGGAGTCGTACAGCTCCGGCACTTCCTCGAGCGTCCGGGCGACCTTCAGACCACGGCCGCCACCACCGAACGCCGCCTTGATCGCGATGGGCAGCCCGTGCTCCTCGGCGAAGGCCACGACCTCCTCCGCGCCCGACACCGGGTCCGGCGTACCGGCGACCAGCGGCGCACCGGCGCGCTGCGCGATGTGCCGCGCGGCGACCTTGTCACCCAGGTCGCGGATGGCCTGCGGCGGCGGACCGATCCAGATCAGGCCCGCGTCCAGCACCGCCTGCGCGAAGTCCGCGTTCTCGGACAGGAACCCGTAACCGGGGTGGATCGCGTCCGCGCCCGACTCGCGCGCCGCCTTCAGCACCTTCTCGATATCGAGGTAGCTGGTCCCGGGAGTGTCACCGCCCAGGGCGAACGCCTCATCCGCGGCGCGGACATGCAGAGCGTCCCGGTCCGGGTCCGCGTAGACGGCCACGCTCGCGATCCCGGCGTCCCGGCAGGCCCGGGCCACGCGGACAGCGATTTCGCCACGGTTGGCGATGAGCACCTTGCGCACGATTGAGGCTCCCTCCTTGAAACAAGCCGAGTTTAGGGACTGCCGACACGGCACTTCGACCCGTCCCCAATGGTGAGCTTGCCCACACGGAGCGTGATACGAGGCTCGCTCGACCCGCGAAATCCCTTGTCGCACCACGGGTACGCAGGACTCCCTGGGCAAACCCTAGCCGCCCTGTGTGGTCAAGGTCTCTGTGAGAGCGTGCTGCGGCCCACTTCGTTTCTTTGTGGAGTCCCTACGAATGGCCCAATGATTCTTTGCCCGCGCAGGAACCCTTGTCCCGAGGTTTACCCGTTAGTAGCGTTCACGTCGGCCCGAACATACTCGGGGTAACCACAGTCGTGCTCGGAAGTGGGTGGGGACCGGTGGTGCGCAGACCGGTGGCGTGGATCGTGGCGATCGTGCTGTTCGCCGAGGCGCTCGGCATCGCCGCCGTGAACTGGCTCCTCGGGGTCGTCGTCGACCGCCAGGACATGTCGCTGGCCGGACTCGACCCGCACATGATGTCGGTGTCCTCGAAGATCGGCGGGATCGTCTTCGGGCTCTACTTCGCGCTGTGCGGTCTGGTGGCCCTGCTGGTCGCCCTGCGCGACCGCGCGCCCGCCGGACTCGGCCGGGTGCTGATGATCAGCGCGGCGGTGGTGCACGGCCTGCTGGGCGCGGTCGCCTGGGGGCTGGTGGGCCCGGCGGCGTTCCTGTTCATGCTGCTCGTGCTCGCGCTCATCGTGCTCCTGCTGATGACGTACGACCGTCCGGGCGAGCCCACCGAGCCCGCCGACGCCACCCCTGAGGGCGGCAACGGCGGCAACGGTGGTGGCGGTGGCAACGGCGGTGGCGGCGGCTCGCCGCTCACGCCTCCCGCGGCGCCCACAGCTGGGTGATGCCGACGCCCAGTTCGGCCAGCAGCTTGCGCACCAGCGGCAGGCTGATGCCGATCACGTTGCCGTGGTCGCCGTCGATGCCGTCGATGAACGGGGCCGAACGGCCGTCCAGGGTGAACGCCCCGGCGACGTGCAGCGGCTCCCCGGAGGCGACGTACGCGGCGACCTCCTCGTCCGTGGGGTCGCCGAAACGGACGACGGTGGAGGCGGTCGCGGAGGTGTACCGGCCGCTGAGGGTGTCGTAGACGCAGTGGCCGGTCTGGAGGACCCCGGCGCGGCCCCGCATGGACTTCCAGCGCGCGGTGGCCTCCTCGGCGTCCGCTGGCTTGCCGAGGGCCTGGCCGTCCAGCTCCAGCACCGAGTCGCAGCCGATCACCAGGGCGCCCTTGACCTCGGGCTTGGCGGCGACGACGGAGGCCTTGGCCTCGGCGAGGGCGAGCGCCAGTTCGGCCGGGGTGGGGGCGGAGACGGCGTCCTCGTCGACCCCGCTGACGATCACCTCGGGGTCGAGTCCGGCCTGGCGGAGCAGTCCCAGCCGGGCGGGGGACGCGGAGGCGAGCACGAGTCGGCGGCGCGGCTGATCTGTCATGCGGTCAGCGTATCGGCGTCGCCCGGATGCCTCACCTCACGCCGATCAGGATCATCGCGAGCACCATGGCCAGTGCCATGAGAACGCCCAGCCGCCGGAGCATGTCCTGCATGTCGCGCAGTTCCTCGGGCGGCTCGTTCTCGGGGTCGGACCACAGCATGCCACCAGCGTGGGGCTTTGGCCGTACGGGGCGCCTGAGTAGGCGTACTCAAATCGGCGCCCCGTGTTCATCTGCTGTGCGCCCGCGCGGCGGAGCCGCATGTCAGCACAGCCCCGCCCCCTGAGGGGGATGCAGCTAGCTCGGCCAGTAGGTGCGCGTCCACGACGCCGGGCCCGGGTGCGGCAGGTGGGTCGCCGCGATGCGGGACGGGTCGGACCACGCGTCGCGGGGGGTGGGGGCGCCGGGCGGCTCGGTGGAGGCCGCCGCGGCGCGGGCCCTCACCACCGCCAGGGCGGCGGCGAGCTCCTCGGGGGTCGGGTTGCCCCGGACAACCTTGATCGTCACAGCGGGCTCCTTACAGGGGGATGTTGCCGTGCTTCTTCGGGGGCAGGGATTCCCGCTTGGTCCGCAGCTGGCGCAGGCCGCGGACGATGTGGCGGCGGGTGTCGGACGGCATGATCACCGCGTCGACGTAGCCGCGTTCGGCGGCGACGTAGGGATTGAGGAGGGTGTCCTCGTACTCCTGCATCAGCCGAGCGCGCACCGCTTCGACGTCCTCGCCGCTCGCCTCGGCCTCGGCGAGGGTGCGGCGGTGCAGGATGTTGACCGCGCCCTGCGCGCCCATCACGGCGATCTGGGCGGTGGGCCAGGCCAGGTTGAGGTCGGCGCCCAGGTGCTTGGAGCCCATGACGTCGTAGGCGCCGCCGAAGGCCTTGCGGGTGATGACCGTGATCAGGGGGACGGTGGCCTCGGCGTAGGCGTAGATCAGCTTGGCGCCGCGGCGGATGATGCCGTCGTGTTCCTGGTCGACGCCGGGCAGGAAGCCGGGGACGTCGACGAAGGTGAGCACGGGGATGTTGAAGGCGTCGCAGGTGCGCACGAAGCGGGCGGCCTTCTCGCTCGCCTGGATGTCGAGGCAGCCGGCGAACTGCATCGGCTGGTTGGCGACGATGCCGACCGGGGCGCCCTCGACGCGGCCGAAGCCGGTGAGGATGTTCGGCGCGAACAGCGGCTGGGTCTCGAAGAACTCGGCGTCGTCGAGGACGTGCTCGATGACGGTGTGCATGTCGTAGGGCTGGTTCGCCGAGTCCGGGACGAGGGTGTCGAGTTCGCGGTCCTCGTCGGTGAGTTCGAGGTCGGCCTCCTCGGGGAAGGCGGGGGGCTCGGAGAGGTTGTTGGACGGCAGGTAGCTCAGGAGCTGCTTGACGTACTCGATGGCGTCCTTCTCGTCGCCGGCCATGTGGTGGGCGACGCCGGAGGCGGTGTTGTGGGTGCGGGCGCCGCCGAGTTCCTCGAAGCCGACGTCCTCGCCGGTGACGGTCTTGATGACGTCGGGGCCGGTGATGAACATGTGGCTGGTCTGGTCGACCATGATCGTGAAGTCGGTGATCGCGGGAGAGTAGACCGCGCCGCCCGCGCAGGGGCCGACGACCAGGCTGATCTGGGGGATGACGCCGGAGGCGTGGGTGTTGCGGCGGAAGATCTCGCCGTACGCGCCGAGGGAGGCCACGCCCTCCTGGATGCGGGCGCCACCGGAGTCGTTGATGCCGATGACCGGGCAGCCGGTCTTCAGCGCGAAGTCCATGACCTTGACGATCTTCTGGCCGTAGACCTCGCCGAGGGCTCCGCCGAAGACGGTGAAGTCCTGGGAGAAGACGGCGACGGGGCGGCCGTCGACCGTGCCGTAGCCGGTGACGACGCCGTCGCCGTAGGGGCGGTTGGCGTCGAGACCGAAGTTGGTGGAGCGGTGCCGGGCGAACTCGTCGAGCTCGACGAAGGAGCCCTCGTCGAGCAGGAGGTCGATCCGCTCACGGGCCGTCAGCTTGCCCTTGGCGTGCTGCTTCTCGACGGCGCGTGCGGAGCCGGCGTGCGTCGCCTCATCGATACGACGCTGGAGATCCGCGAGCTTGCCCGCGGTCGTGTGAATGTCAGGCTGCTGCTCTTCCGGCTCGGACATCGGGATGCGGCTCCCTGCCTGCTCAAAAGGGGGGACGGTTACTCATCCGTAGCGTAGTGGGGTGCCTTGGGATCGGCAGTGCGGTGTTTGCCACACCTATCGTGGCTTGCATGACGCCGCGAGATGCATCAGAGAACGACCGGGACCGGGATCACAGCAGTAGCCGGTGGTCCGACCTCGACCGACCGCCGCTCAACGTCGCCGCCCTGCGCAGGGGGCTGGTGCGGGAGGGGGGTCTGTGGACAGGGGTCGATGTCGTGCAGCGCACGGGGTCGACGAACTCCGATCTGGTGGGGCGGGCGGCAGCGGGTACGGCGGGGGAAGGTGCTGTGCTGGTCGCGGAGGAGCAGACGGCTGGGCGGGGGCGGCTGGATCGGCAGTGGAGTGCGCCGGCTCGGTCAGGGTTGTTCTTCTCCGTGCTGCTGAAGCCGGGGGAGGGTGTGCCGGTGGAGCGGTGGGGGTGGCTGCCGTTGCTGACGGGGGTGGCGGTGGCGGCGGGGCTGGCGCGGGCTGCGGGCGTCGATACGGCGCTGAAGTGGCCGAACGATGTGCTGGTGACGGTGGGCGGTGAGGAGCGCAAGGCCGGCGGGATTCTGCTGGAGCGGGCGGGCGATGGTGGTGTGGTCATCGGGGTCGGGATCAACGTCACGCTGCGGGAGGAGGAACTGCCGGTGCCGACGGCGGGGTCGCTGGCCTTGGCCGGGGCGGTGAGTACGGATCGGGACACGTTGCTGCGGGGGGTGCTGCGGTCGCTGGAGGACTGGTACGGGCGGTGGCGTGCGGCGGGGGGTGACGCGGGGCTGTGCGGTCTGCAGGAGGCGTATGCGGCGGGGTGCGCGACGCTGGGGCGGACGGTGCGGGCGGAGTTGCCGGGGGATCGGGCGGTTGTGGGCGAGGCGGTGGCGGTGGACGGCGACGGGCGCTTGGTGCTGGCCACGGCGGACGGGGTGAAGGAGCCGGTGGGGGCGGGCGACATCGTGCACTTGCGGGCGGCGGCGGGCTGAGACGGATGC
Source organism: Streptomyces sp. 15-116A (assembly GCF_025290915.1). Taxonomy (GTDB): domain Bacteria; phylum Actinomycetota; class Actinomycetes; order Streptomycetales; family Streptomycetaceae; genus Streptomyces. Next base: position 18,189 of record NZ_JAOCQE010000118.1, read on the forward strand.
CTGCGGCGCGCTGTGCGGCTTCGGTGGGGGTGCGCGTAGCGCCTGCGGCGCCAGTGGGGGTCCGGTGGGGGTGGATGCTTGCGGCGCGGCTGCGGGTCCGGTGGGTGGATGCCTGCGGCGCCGCTGTCCCTCCGGTGGGGGCTTGTGTAGCGCCTGCGGTGGGTGGGTGAGTCGGGGCCGGGGCGGTGGTGTCCGTCCTCGGTCTGGCGCGAAATCGGTCGACACAGAAAGCGGGTCGGCGCGGACGCGC
>NZ_JAOCQE010000119.1 GCF_025290915.1 Streptomyces sp. 15-116A
CCCCGACGAGACCCTCCCCCTCCACATCACCCCCGGCACCACCACCGACCCCGCCCTCGCCGCCGCCACCCTCGCCGCCACCCAGGGCGCCGACTCCCTCGCCGTGGAGGAGCACCACCTCACCGTCACCCGCCACCGAGCCATCCGCGACGCGGCCCCCACCCTCCGCCTCGCCAACATCGGCGGCACGGTCGAACAACTCAGGATCATCAAGGACGAGGAGGAGATCTCCTGCCTCCGCATCGGCGCGGAGATCGCCGACCAGGCCCTCGGCGAACTCCTCGAATCCATCCTCGTAGGCCGTACCGAACGCCACCTCGCGCTCGAACTGGAGCGCCGCCTCGTCGACCACGGCGCCGACGGCCCCGCCTTCCCCACCTCCGTGGCCACCGGCCCGAACGCCGGCCGCCGCGGCCACCGCCCCACCGACCGCCGTGTCGAGGAGGGCGACTTCCTCTCCGTCTGCCTGGGCGCCACCTACCGCGGCTACCGCTGCGAGATCGGCCGCACGTTCGTGATCGGCACGGCCCCGGCGGACTGGCAGATCGAGCTCTACGACCTCGTCTTCGCCGCGCAGCGGGCCGGCCGGGAGTCCCTCGTCCCCGGCGCGGCCTGCCGGGACGTCGACCATGCGGCCCGCCAGGTACTGGACTCCGCGGGCTACGCCGACGCCCTGCCACCCCTCACCGGTCACGGCGTAGGACTCGAAATCGACGAGGACCCTCAGCTGGCCCCCGCGGCCATGGGTAAACTGGACGCTTGCGTGCCGGTCACCGTCGAACCGGGGGTCCACCTCCCGGGACGGGGCGGTGTCCGGATCGATGACACGCTCGTCGTACGCCCCGAGGCGGACGGCGGACCCGAGCTACTCACCATCACGACCAAGGAGCTGCTCGCGCTCTAGCCTTCGCGCTGTGCGTCTGCCTGCCCCGGGGTCGTCCACGTCAGTCCAGTCCAGGAGAATCCTCAACCGTGGCTTCCACGAACGACCTCAAGAACGGCATGGTGCTCAAGCTCGAAGGCGGCCAGCTCTGGTCCGTCGTCGAGTTCCAGCACGTCAAGCCCGGTAAGGGCCCGGCCTTCGTGCGCACCAAGCTCAAGAACGTGCTCTCCGGCAAGGTCGTCGACAAGACCTTCAACGCCGGCGTCAAGGTCGAAACGGCCACCGTCGACAAGCGCGACATGCAGTTCTCCTACATGGACGGCGACTACTTCGTCTTCATGGACATGGAGACCTACGACCAGCTGCACATCGACCGCAAGGTCGTCGGCGACGCCGCGAACTTCCTCGTCGAGGGCTTCGAGGCCACCGTCGCCCAGCACGAGGGCGAGGTGCTCTTCGTCGAGCTCCCCGCCGCCGTCGAGCTGACCGTCGCCGAGACCGAGCCGGGCGTCCAGGGTGACCGCTCCACCGGCGGCACCAAGCCCGCGACGCTGGAGACCGGCCACCAGATCCAGGTCCCGCTCTTCATCACCACCGGTGAGAAGATCAAGGTCGACACCCGCAGCAGCGACTACCTCGGCCGGGTGAACAGCTAACCGTGGCTGCCCGCAACACGGCCCGCAAGCGTGCCTTCCAGATCCTCTTCGAGGGCGACCAGCGCGGCGCCGACGTCCTGACCGTGCTCGGTGACTGGATCCGGCACGCCCGGTCCGACACCCGGCAGCCGCCGGTGAGCGAGTACACGATGCAGCTCGTCGAGGGCTACGCGGAGCACGCGAAGCGGATCGACGAGCTGATCGCGCAGTACGCGGTCGGCTGGACGCTGGACCGGATGCCGGTGGTGGACCGCAACATCCTTCGTCTTGGTGCGTATGAGCTGATCTGGGTCGACGAGACGCCGGACGCCGTTGTGCTGGACGAGATGGTGCAGTTGGCGAAGGAGTTCTCGACGGACGAGTCGCCCTCGTTCGTCAACGGGCTCCTGGGCCGGCTGAAGGAACTCAAGCCTTCGTTGCGTCGCGAGGCGTAGGTCCGCCCAGACGCCGTAGGGGTGCGGTTCGGTGTGCGGGTGCGGGTCATCCGTGGCTTGTCGCGCAGTTCCCCGCGCCCCTAGCAGCGTCGTCATCACCGCGTATGACAAAGCCGCCGGGGTGGCCGGACCCAAACAGGTCCGGTCACCCCGGCGGCACGTTTCTGCTCAGCCCGCGGAGCGTTACGCGTCCTCGTGTGTGGCCACCGCGCGCCGGGCGTCCGCGTCGAGGACGCCCCAGCTGATCAGCTGCTCGGTGAGGACCGAGGGGGACTGGTCGTAGATGACGGCGAGGGTGCGCAGGTCGTCCTGGCGGATGGAGAGGACCTTGCCGTTGTAGTCGCCGCGCTGCGACTGGATGGTCGCCGCGTAGCGCTGAAGGGGGCCCGCCTTCTCGGCCGGCACCGTGGCCAGCCGCTCCAGGTCGAGGACCAGCTTCGGCGGCGGCTCGGCGGCGCCGCCCGGAGTGGTGCCCGGCAGCAGCTCCTGCACCGGAACGCCGTAGAAGTCCGCCAGCTCCGCAAGGCGCTGAACGGTCACCGCGCGGTCGCCGCGCTCGTACGAACCGACCACGACCGCCTTCCAGCGTCCCTGGGACTTCTCCTCGACACCGTGGAGGGAAAGGCCCTGCTGGGTGCGGATCGCCCGGAGCTTGGCCCCGAGCTGTTTGGCGTATTCGCTGGACATATAGCTCCCCGGCACTGGGTCGACGCGGCGGGATGGGTTTCCTGCCGCGCAGCTGGTAACTCACTGTGAGGTTACGCAGCGTTACTCTCGTGCGTCAAGCCGAATGGTCCACACCGACTCTTCCGTGGTAGCGAAGATCGCTTGAGCCAAACGGGTGATCGGAGCCCTCTCGCGGGGTGACCGGGGGGCGATCAAGGGTTTCGCGGCGACCTGATACCGTGGGTGACGCAATCCCGACGTCCTTTAAGGTCCGTCCCGTGAGGCGGAGAAGGAGGTCCGTTTCGTATGGACAAGCAGCAGGACTCACCGTCCGATGCGCGGCCCGTCGATGCACGACCCGTTCTCGAAGGTCCTGACATCGCGCGCGTACTGACCCGCATCGCCCACGAGATCGTCGAACGCGCCAAGGGTGCCGACGACGTGGTGCTCCTCGGCATTCCGACCCGGGGTGTCTTCCTCGCCCAGCGGCTCGCCGCCAAGCTCGAGCAGATCACCGAGCGCAAGGTCCCGGTCGGCTCGCTGGACATCACCATGTACCGCGACGACCTGCGCATGCACCCGCCGCGTGCGCTGGCCCGTACCGAGATCCCCGGTGACGGCATCGACGGCCGCCTCGTCGTCCTCGTCGACGACGTGCTGTTCTCCGGCCGCACCATCCGCGCCGCCCTCGACGCGCTGAACGACATCGGGCGCCCCCGCGCGGTGCAGCTCGCCGTGCTCGTCGACCGCGGCCACCGTGAACTGCCCATCCGCGCCGACTACGTCGGCAAGAACCTCCCCACGTCGCTGCGGGAGACGGTCAAGGTCCAGCTCGCCGAGGAGGACGGTCGCGACACCGTGCTGCTCGGCGCCAAGCGGGCCGATCAGTAGCAGATCAGCAGAGCGGGCACCCGTGCCTCCGTGCGTCCGCGCACGCACGGTCACCCGCACCCCTCTGCCCGGTTCTGCCCCGAACCTCCCGAATGAACTGCCTTACGGAGCCTGACAGATGCAGCGTCATCTCATCTCGGCCGCCGACCTCACCCGCGACGACGCCGTCCTGATCCTCGACACCGCCGAGGAGATGGCCCGGGTCGCGGACCGGCCGATCAAGAAACTGCCCACCCTGCGCGGCCGGACCGTGGTCAACCTCTTCTTCGAGGACTCCACCCGCACCCGGATCTCCTTCGAGGCCGCCGAGAAGCGGCTGTCCGCGGACGTCATCAACTTCTCCGCCAAGGGCTCCAGCGTCTCCAAGGGCGAGTCCCTGAAGGACACCGCCCAGACCCTGGAGGCCATGGGCGTCGACGCCGTCGTCATCCGGCACGGCGCCTCCGGGGCCCCGTACCGCCTCGCCACCTCCGGCTGGATCGACGCGCACGTCATCAACGCCGGTGACGGCACCCATCAGCACCCCACCCAGGCGCTGCTCGACGCCTTCACCATGCGGCGCCGGCTCGTCGGCCGGGACGCCGGGATCGGCCAGGACCTGTCCGGCCGGCGCATCACCATCGTCGGCGACGTCCTGCACAGCCGGGTCGCCCGCTCCAACGTGGACCTGCTGCACACCCTCGGCGCCGAGGTCACCCTCGTCGCCCCGCCGACCCTGCTGCCGGTCGGCATCGACACCTGGCCCTGCGAGGTCTCCTACGACCTCGACTCGACGCTGCCCAAGTCCGACGCCGTGATGATGCTGCGCGTCCAGCGCGAGCGGATGAACGCCGCGTTCTTCCCCACCGAGCGTGAGTACTCGCGGCGCTACGGCCTCGACGGCGACCGGATGGCGCGGATGCCGGAGCACGCGATCGTGATGCACCCCGGCCCGATGGTCCGCGGCATGGAGATCACCGCCGAGGTCGCCGACTCCGACCGCTGCACCGTCGTGGAGCAGGTCGCCAACGGCGTCTCCATCCGGATGGCCGTCCTCTACCTGCTGCTGGGCGGCAACGAACCCGCCGTCACCCACGCCCGTACCACCGAGGAGAAGTAAGAACATGAGCAAGATCCTGATCCGTGGTGCGAAGGTGCTCGGCGGCGAGCCGCAGGACGTCCTGATCGACGGCGAGACCATCGCTGAGGTCGGCGCGGACCTGAGCGCCGAGGGGGCGGAGGTGGTCGAGGCCGACGGCAAGGTGCTGCTCCCGGGCCTGGTCGACCTGCACACCCACCTGCGCGAGCCCGGCCGCGAGGACTCCGAGACGGTCCTCACCGGCACCCGCGCGGCGGCGAGCGGCGGTTACACCTCCGTGTTCGCCATGGCCAACACCTTCCCCGTGGCCGACACCGCCGGTGTCGTCGAGCAGGTGTGGCGGCTCGGCAAGGAACACGGCTACTGCGACGTGCAGCCGATCGGCGCCGTCACCGTCGGCCTGGAGGGGCAGAAGCTCGCCGAGCTGGGCGCCATGCACGAGTCGGCCGCCGGGGTCACCGTCTTCTCCGACGACGGCAAATGCGTCCACGACGCCGTGATCATGCGGCGGGCCCTGGAGTACGTGAAGGCCTTCGGCGGTGTCATCGCCCAGCACGCTCAGGAGCCGCGGCTCACCGAGGGCGCCCAGATGAACGAGGGCATCGTCTCCGCCGAGCTCGGTCTCGGCGGCTGGCCGGCCGTCGCCGAGGAGTCGATCATCGCCCGCGACGTGCTGCTCGCCGAGCACGTCGGCTCCCGCGTGCACATCTGCCACCTGTCGACCGCCGGGTCCGTCGAGATCGTCCGCTGGGCCAAGTCCCGCGGCATCGACGTCACAGCCGAGGTCACCCCGCACCACCTGCTCCTCACCGACGAGCTGGTGCGGACGTACAACCCGGTCTACAAGGTCAACCCGCCGCTGCGCACCGAACGCGACGTGATGGCGCTGCGCGAGGCGCTCGCCGACGGCACCATCGACATCGTCGCCACCGACCACGCCCCGCACCCGCACGAGGACAAGGACTGCGAGTGGGCCGCCGCCGCCATGGGCATGGTCGGCCTGGAGACCGCGCTGTCAGTGGTCCAGGAGACCATGGTCGACACGGGCCTGCTGGACTGGGCCGGCGTCGCCGACCGCATGTCCTTCACGCCCGCCCGGATCGGACAGGCCGACGGCCACGGCCGCCCCGTCTCGGCAGGTGAGCCCGCCAACCTCACCCTCGTCGACACGGCATACCGTGGCTCCGTGGACCCCGCGGGCTTCGCCTCGCGCAGCCGCAACACCCCCTACGAGGGGCGCGAGCTGCCGGGTCGTGTCACGCACACCTGGCTCCGGGGCAAGGCCACGCTCGTCGACGGGAAGCTCACGTGACACCTGTACTCCTGCTGGCCGCCGGGAAGGAATCGGCGGAAGTGACCGACTGGGCCGCCCGCATCGGCTGGGTCGTCGGACTCGCCCTGTTCGTCGCGCTCGTCTACTGGCTGATGCGCGAGGGCTGGAAGTGGCGCGGCACGCTCCAGAGCGACCTGCCGGAGCTGCACAGCGCGCCGGACGACCCGGGTCCGGCGAGACTGAGCATGAGCGGCCGCTACCACGGCTCCACCACCGCCGGGCAGTGGCTCGACCGCATCGTGGCGCACGGCCTGGGCACCCGCAGCCGGGCCGAGCTCACACTGACCGACGCCGGACTGGACGTCGTACGCCCCGGGGCGAACGACTTCTTCATCCCGGCCGGCGCACTGCGCGAGGCCCGGCTCGACAAGGGCATCGCCGGCAAGGTCCTCACCGAGGGCGGCCTGCTGGTGGTGACCTGGGCGCACGGCGAGCGGCTGATCGACTCCGGCTTCCGCTCCGACCACGCGGCCGAGCACAACGAGTGGGTCGCCACCCTCAACTCCATGATCGAAACCACCAGCACGGAAGGCGCCGAACGATGACGACCTCCACCAGGGGAGCCGCCCGGGTTCCCGCCGTACTCGTCCTCGAGGACGGCCGGATGTTCCGCGGCCGTGCCTACGGGGCCGTGGGGGTGACCTTCGGCGAAGCCGTGTTCTCCACCGGGATGACCGGCTACCAGGAGACCCTCACCGACCCGTCGTACCACCGCCAGGTGGTCGTGATGACCGCCCCGCACGTCGGCAACACCGGCGTCAACGACGAGGACATGGAGTCCAGGAAGATCTGGGTCTCCGGTTACGTCGTCCGCGACCCCGCGCGCGTGCCGTCCAGCTGGCGCTCCCGCCGCACGCTGGACGACGAGCTGCGCGCCCAGGGCGTCGTCGGCATCTCCGGCATCGACACCCGTGCTCTCACCCGCCATCTGCGCGAGCGCGGCGCCATGCGCGTCGGCATCTTCTCCGGCCAGGCCCTGCCCGACGAGGGCACCATGCTCGCCGAGGTGCGCCAGGCCCCCGAGATGAAGGGCGCCGACCTCTCCGCCGAGGTCGCCACCACCGAGCCGTACGTCGTCCCCGCGATCGGCGAGAAGAAGTTCACCGTCGCCGCCGTCGACCTCGGCATCAAGGGCATGACCCCGCACCGGATGGCCGAGCGCGGCATCGAGGTGCACGTCCTCCCGGCCACCGCGAGCGTCGAGGACGTCTACGCCGTCAACCCGGACGGCGTGTTCTTCTCCAACGGCCCCGGCGACCCGGCCACCGCCGACCACCCGGTCTCCGTGATGCGGGCGGTGCTGGAGCGCGGCACCCCGCTGTTCGGCATCTGCTTCGGCAACCAGATCCTCGGCCGCGCCCTCGGCTTCGGCACCTTCAAGCTGAAGTACGGCCACCGCGGCATCAACCAGCCCGTGCAGGACCGTACGACCGGCAAGGTCGAGGTCACCGCGCACAACCACGGCTTCGCCGTGGACGCCCCGCTCGACAAGGTCTCCGAGACCCCCTACGGCCGCGCCGAGGTCTCCCACGTCTGCCTCAACGACAACGTGGTGGAAGGCCTCCGGCTCCTCGACAAGCCGGCCTTCAGCGTCCAGTACCACCCCGAAGCGGCAGCCGGCCCGCACGACGCCGCCTACCTGTTCGACCGCTTCGTTTCCCTGATGGAGGGCCAGCGTGCCTAAGCGCACCGATATCCAGTCCGTCCTGGTCATCGGCTCCGGCCCGATCGTCATCGGCCAGGCCGCCGAGTTCGACTACTCCGGCACCCAGGCGTGCCGCGTACTCAAGGCCGAGGGCCTGCGCGTCATCCTGGTCAACTCCAACCCGGCGACGATCATGACCGACCCGGAGATCGCCGACGCGACGTACGTCGAGCCGATCACCCCGGAGTTCGTCGAGAAGATCATCGCCAAGGAGCGCCCGGACGCCCTGCTGCCCACCCTGGGCGGCCAGACGGCCCTGAACACCGCGATCTCGCTGCACGAGAACGGCGTCCTCGACAAGTACGGCGTCGAGCTGATCGGCGCCAATGTGGAGGCGATCCACAAGGGCGAGGACCGCGACCAGTTCAAGGAGGTCGTGGAGGAGGTCCGCAAGAAGATCGGCCACGGCGAGTCCGCCCGCTCCTACATCTGCCACTCCATGGACGACGTCCTCAAGGGCGTCGAGGAGCTCGGCGGCTACCCGGTCGTCGTCCGCCCCTCCTTCACCATGGGCGGCGCCGGCTCCGGCTTCGCGCACGACGAGGAGGAGCTGCGCCGCATCGCCGGCCAGGGCCTCACGCTCTCCCCGACCACCGAGGTGCTCCTGGAGGAGTCCATCCTCGGCTGGAAGGAGTACGAGCTGGAGCTGATGCGCGACAAGCACGACAACGTCGTGGTCGTCTGCTCCATCGAGAACTTCGACCCGATGGGCGTCCACACCGGCGACTCGATCACCGTCGCGCCCGCGATGACGCTCACCGACCGCGAGTACCAGATCCTGCGGGACATCGGCATCGCCGTGATCCGCGAGGTCGGTGTCGACACCGGCGGCTGCAACATCCAGTTCGCGGTGAACCCGGCCGACGGCCGCGTCATCGTCATCGAGATGAACCCGCGCGTGTCGCGGTCCTCGGCGCTCGCCTCCAAGGCGACCGGCTTCCCCATCGCCAAGATCGCCGCGAAGCTCGCCGTGGGCTACACGCTGGACGAGATCCCGAACGACATCACCCAGGAGACCCCGGCCTCGTTCGAGCCGACCCTGGACTACGTGGTCGTCAAGGCGCCGCGGTTCGCCTTCGAGAAGTTCCCGAGCGCCGACTCGACGCTGACCACCACCATGAAGTCGGTCGGCGAGGCCATGGCCATCGGCCGGAACTTCACCGAGGCCTTCCAGAAGGCGCTGCGCTCGCTGGAGAAGAAGGGCAGCCAGTTCACGTTCGTGGGCGAGCCCGGCGACAAGCAGGAGCTGCTGGAGGCCTCCGTCCGGCCGACCGACGGGCGCATCAACACCGTCATGCAGGCCATCCGCGCCGGCGCCACGCCCGAGGAGGTCTTCGCGTACACGAAGATCGACCCCTGGTTCGTCGACCAGCTCTTCCTCATCAAGGAGATCGCCGACGAGCTGGCCGAGGCGCCCGAGCTGACGCGCGAGCTGCTGGCCGAGGCGAAGCGGCACGGCTTCTCCGACCAGCAGATCGGTGAGATCCGCGGCCTGCGCGAGGACGTCGTCCGCGAGGTCCGGCACGCCCTCGGCATCCGCCCGGTCTACAAGACGGTCGACACCTGCGCCGCCGAGTTCGCCGCGAAGACGCCGTACTTCTACTCCTCCTACGACGAGGAGACCGAGGTCGCCCCGCGCGAGAAGCCGGCCGTGATCATCCTGGGCTCGGGCCCCAACCGCATCGGCCAGGGCATCGAGTTCGACTACTCCTGCGTCCACGCGTCCTTCGCGCTCAGCGACGCCGGGTACGAGACCGTGATGGTCAACTGCAACCCGGAGACCGTCTCCACCGACTACGACACCTCCGACCGCCTGTACTTCGAGCCACTGACGCTCGAGGACGTGCTGGAGATCGTCCATGCCGAGCAGCAGGCCGGACCGGTCGCGGGCGTGGTCGTCCAGCTCGGCGGCCAGACCCCACTGGGTCTGTCGCAGGCGCTGAAGGACAACGGCGTGCCGATCGTCGGCACCTCCCCCGAGGCCATCCACGCCGCCGAGGACCGCGGCGCCTTCGGCCGCGTGCTCAAGGAGGCCGGCCTGCCCGCCCCCAAGCACGGCACCGCCACCACCTTCGCCGAGGCCAAGGCCATCGCCGACGAGATCGGCTACCCGGTCCTCGTCCGCCCCTCCTACGTCCTCGGCGGACGCGGCATGGAGATCGTCTACGACGAGACCCGGCTGGAGTCGTACATCGCCGAGTCGACCGAGATCAGCCCCTCGCGGCCGGTGCTCGTCGACCGGTTCCTCGACGACGCCATCGAGATCGACGTCGACGCGCTCTACGACGGCGAAGAGCTGTACCTCGGCGGCGTCATGGAGCACATCGAGGAGGCCGGTATCCACTCCGGCGACTCGGCCTGCGCCCTGCCCCCGATCACCCTCGGCGGCTTCGACATCAAGCGCCTGCGCGCCTCCACGGAGGCCATCGCGCGCGGTGTCGGGGTGCGCGGCCTGATCAACATCCAGTTCGCGCTGGCCGGGGACATCCTCTACGTCCTCGAGGCCAACCCGCGTGCCTCGCGCACGGTGCCCTTCACCTCGAAGGCGACCGCGGTGCCGCTCGCCAAGGCCGCCGCGCGGATCTCGCTGGGCGCCACCATCGCCGAGCTGCGCGCCGAGGGGCTGCTCCCGGCGAACGGCGACGGCGGCGAACTGCCGCTGGACGCGCCGATCTCCGTCAAGGAGGCCGTCATGCCGTGGTCCCGCTTCCGGGACATCCACGGCCGCGGCGTCGACACGGTCCTCGGCCCGGAGATGCGCTCCACCGGCGAGGTCATGGGCATCGACAACGTCTTCGGCACGGCGTACGCCAAGTCGCAGGCCGGCGCGTACGGCCCGCTGCCGACGAAGGGCCGGGCGTTCATCTCGGTCGCCAACCGCGACAAGCGCTCGATGATCTTCCCGGCGCGCGAGCTGGTCGCCCACGGCTTCGAGCTGCTGGCCACCTCCGGCACGGCCGAGGTGCTCAAGCGCAACGGCATCAACGCCACGGTGGTGCGCAAGCAGTCCGAGGGCCCCGGGCCGAACGGCGAGAAGACCATCGTCCAGCTCATCCACGACGGCGAGGTCGACCTCATCGTCAACACCCCGTACGGCACCGGCGGCCGCCTCGACGGCTACGACATCCGTACGGCGGCGGTGGCGCGGTCCGTGCCGTGCCTGACGACGGTCCAGGCGCTCGCGGCGGCGGTCCAGGGCATCGACGCCCTCAACCGCGGCGACGTCGGCGTCCGCTCGCTCCAGGAACACGCCGAACACCTGACGGCGGCCCGCGACTAGCAGCCCGACGAGGGGGACACCGAGAACGGTGTCCCCCTCTTCATGAGCACACCTGGGACACCTTCACCGATGTACAAGCTCTTCTTCCGCCTGGTCTTCCGCCGGCTCGACCCCGAGCAGGCCCACCACCTGGCCTTCCGCTGGATCCGGCTGATCGCGCGCGTGCCCGTGCTGCGGACCTTCGTCGCCGCCGTGCTCGCGCCCCGCTTCAAGGAGCTGCGCACCGAGGCGCTGGGGCTGCGTCTGCACAGCCCCTTCGGGCTCGCCGCCGGCTTCGACAAGAACGCCGTGGGCATCGACGGCCTGGCCATGCTCGGCTTCGACCACGTCGAGATCGGCACCGTCACCGGGGAGCCGCAGCCCGGCAACCCCAAGCAGCGGCTGTTCCGCCTGGTCGCCGACCGGGCGCTGATCAACCGCATGGGCTTCAACAACGAGGGCTCGCTCAAGGTCGCCGCGCGGCTGGCCTCCCGCAAGCCCGTCTTCAAGGCCGTGGTCGGCGTCAACATCGGCAAGACCAAGGTCGTACCGGAGGACGAGGCCGTCCTCGACTACGTGAAGTCCGCCGAGCGGCTCGCCCCGTACGCCGACTATCTGGTCGTCAACGTCTCCTCGCCCAACACGCCCGGGCTGCGCAACCTGCAGGCCGTGGACCAGCTGCGCCCGCTGCTGAGCGCCGTGCGCGAGGCCGCCGACCGCACCGTCACCACCCGCCGCGTGCCGCTGCTGGTGAAGATCGCACCCGACCTCGCCGACGAGGACGTCGACGCGGTCGCCGACCTCGCCGTGGAGCTCGGCCTGGACGGGATCATCGCCACCAACACCACCATCGCCCGCGAGGGACTCGGACTGCGCTCCGCACCCGCGCTGGTCCAGGAGACCGGCGGCCTGTCCGGGGCGCCCCTCAAGGAGCGCTCCCTGGAGGTGCTGCGGCGCCTGCACGCGCGCGTGGGCGACCGGATCACCCTGATCGGCGTCGGCGGCATCGAGAACGCCGAGGACGCCTGGCAGCGCATCCTGGCCGGTGCCACGCTGGTCCAGGGGTACAGCGCCTTCATCTACCAGGGCCCCTTCTGGGCCCGAGCCATCCACAAGGGGCTCGCCGCGCGCCTGCGCACCAGCCCGTACGCCACGCTCGCCGACGCGGTGGGCGCCGACGTGAGGACATCGGCATGACCGGTCTCGAACCCTTCGGCGCGCGGCTGCGCCGGGCCATGGACGAGCGCGGACCGCTGTGCGTCGGCATCGACCCGCACGCCTCCCTGCTGTCCGAGTGGGGCCTGAACGACGACGTGGCGGGCCTGGAGCGGTTCAGCCGCACCGTCGTCGAGGCGGTCGCCGACCGGGTCGCGGTGCTCAAGCCGCAGAGCGCCTTCTTCGAGCGCTTCGGCTCGCGCGGTGTCGCCGTGCTGGAGAAGACCGTGCGGGAGGCGCGGGCGGCCGGCGCGCTGGTGGTGATGGACGCCAAGCGCGGCGACATCGGCTCCACCATGGCCGCGTACGCCGAGTCGTTCCTGCACAAGGACGCGCCTTTGTTCTCCGACGCGCTCACGGTCTCGCCGTACCTCGGCTACGGCTCGCTCAGCCCGGCCGTCGCGCTGGCCCGGGAGAGCGGCACGGGCCTGTTCGTGCTGGCGCTGACCTCCAACCCGGAGGGCGGCGAGGTGCAGCACGCGGTGCGCCACGACGGGCGGACCGTCGGCGCGACGATGCTCGGGCACCTGTCCGTCGAGAACGCGGGGGAGGAGCCCCTGGGGTCCTTCGGCGCGGTCGTCGGTGCCACGCTGGGTGACCTGTCGTCGTACGACCTGGACATCAACGGCCCGCTCCTCGCGCCCGGCATCGGGGCGCAGGGCGCCAAGGCGGCCGATCTTCCGGCGGTCTTCGGCAGCGCGGTGCGCAATGTGGTGCCGAACGTCAGCCGGGGAGTGTTGCGCCACGGTCCCGACGCGACCACGCTGCGTGACGCCGCGGAGCGTTTCGCGGAGGAGATCAGGGCCGCGGTGACGGCGGCCTGAACCCTTCGCGGGGACGGTGGAGGGCCGCCGGGGTCTGGATACATCCACAAATCCGGGGCAGTATGTCCTCAATGTCCGGCCTGACGGAGGCTGACCAGGACTTTTCCGCTGTTCTCGCTGACTCTTGCGGAGTTGACCGCTAGTCTCCGACGAGAGAACGGGCAAGCGTGTTGCTCGTGGCTCCCCAGGTGTGGGGCGACTAGGTTCCTCACCGGTCCGTATCCGACAGTTCGACATCCGAGGTGACGTAGGCGTGGCTCTTCCGCCCCTTACCCCTGAACAGCGCGCAGCCGCGCTCGAAAAGGCCGCCGCGGCTCGCCGGGAGCGGGCCGAGGTCAAGAATCGACTCAAGCACTCCGGCGCCTCCCTTCACGAGGTCATCAAGCAGGGCCAGGAGAACGACGTCATCGGCAAGATGAAGGTCTCCGCCCTGCTCGAGTCGCTGCCGGGCGTGGGCAAGGTCCGCGCCAAGCAGATCATGGAGCGACTGGGCATCTCCGAGAGCCGCCGCGTGCGGGGTCTCGGTTCCAACCAGATCGCCTCCCTGGAGCGCGAGTTCGGCAGCACCGGGTCCTGAGTCCCGGGCACCCCGGCATTGCTGGAATAATCGCTGCATGGCTGCAACACCCCGGGGGACGACCCCCGTGCCCCCGGACGTACGTCCGCGGCTGACCGTGCTCTCCGGCCCCTCGGGGGTCGGCAAGAGCACGGTCGTCGCTCATATGCGCAAGGAACACCCCGAGGTCTGGCTCTCGGTGTCGGCGACGACCCGCAAGCCCCGTCCAGGTGAGCAGCACGGCGTCCACTACTTCTTCGTCACCGACGAGGAGATGGACAAGCTGATCGCCAACGGTGAGCTGCTGGAGTGGGCCGAGTTCGCCGGCAACCGCTACGGCACGCCCCGCGCGGCCGTCATCGAGCACCTGGAGGCGGGTGTGCCGGTCCTGCTGGAGATCGATCTCCAGGGTGCCCGGCAGGTCCGTGAGTCCATGGCCGAGGCGCAGCTGGTGTTCCTGGCTCCGCCCTCCTGGGAGGAGCTCGTGCGCCGGCTCACCGGGCGAGGCACCGAATCGCCGGAGGTGATCGAGCGCCGGCTGCAGGCCGCGAAGACCGAACTCGCGGCCGAGGCGGAGTTCGACTCGACCCTGGTCAACACCTCCGTCGAGGACGTGGCCCGCGAGCTGCTAGCCTTGATGAACGTCGTGTGAGCGTGAGCAGTCGCTCACCGGTCGCACCGACTGAATCTTTCCCATCCATCGGAAGGTAGAGCGTGTCCTCTTCCATCTCCGCGCCCGAGGGCATCATCAACCCGCCGATCGACGAGCTCCTCGAGGCCACGGACTCGAAGTACAGCCTCGTGATCTACGCGGCCAAGCGGGCCCGCCAGATCAACGCGTACTACTCGCAGCTCGGCGAGGGCCTGCTCGAGTACGTCGGTCCCCTCGTCGACACCCACGTCCACGAGAAGCCGCTCTCGATCGCCCTGCGCGAGATCAACGCGGGACTGCTGACCTCCGAGGCCGTCGAGGGCCCCGGTCAGTAAGTCGTATCAGCATCCTGGTGCTGACTTTTCCACAGGCCCGGCAGTACGTCTGCCGGGCCTGTGGTGTGTGATGGGGGTGTACGAGTCCGAGCCGGGGGAGAGCGGGGAGAGACGGTGGACAAGCCGAAGGTCGTTCTGGGAGTCAGCGGCGGCATCGCCGCCTACAAGGCGTGCGAGCTGCTCCGCAGGCTGACGGAGTCGGGACACGACGTCCGTGTCGTGCCCACCGCCTCCGCGCTGCAGTTCGTCGGCGCCGCCACCTGGTCCGCGCTCTCCGGGAACCCCGTCTCCACCGAGGTGTGGGACGACGTCCACGAGGTGCCGCACGTCCGCATCGGGCAGCAGGCCGATCTGGTGGTCGTCGCCCCGGCCACCGCCGACATGCTCGCCAAGGCGGCCCACGGCCTCGCCGACGACCTCCTCACCAACACCCTGCTCACGGCCCGATGTCCCGTCGTCTTCGCGCCGGCCATGCACACCGAGATGTGGGAGCACCCGGCCACCCAGGACAACGTCGCCACCCTGCGCGCGCGGGGCGCCGTCGTGATCGAACCGGCCGTCGGCCGTCTCACCGGCGTCGACACCGGCAAGGGGCGGCTGCCCGACCCGGGCGAGATCTTCGAGGTGTGCCGCCGGGTGCTGGCCCGCGGGGTCACCGAGCCCGATCTCAAGGGCCGGCACGTCGTGGTCAGCGCCGGAGGCACCCGCGAGCCCCTCGACCCCGTGCGCTTCCTCGGCAACCGCTCCTCCGGCAAGCAGGGCTACGCCCTCGCCCGCACCGCCGCCGCCCGGGGCGCCCGGGTCACGCTGATCGCAGCCAACACCGCCCTGCCCGACCCGGCCGGCGTGGACGTCGTGCCCGTCGGCACGGCCGTCCAGCTGCGCGAGGAGGTGCTGCGGGCCGCCGCCGACGCCGACGCGGTGGTCATGGCCGCCGCCGTCGCCGACTTCCGCCCCGCCGCCTACGCGGCCGGGAAGATCAAGAAGAAGGACGACCAGGAGCCCGCCCCCATCACCCTGGTCCGCAACCCCGACATCCTCGCCGAGATCTCCGCCGAACGGGCCCGCCCCGGACAGGTGATCGTCGGCTTCGCCGCCGAGACCGACGACGTCCTCGCCAACGGGCGCGCCAAGCTGAAGCGCAAGGGCTGCGATCTGCTCGTGGTGAACGAGGTGGGGGAGCGCAAGACCTTCGGCTCCGAGGAGAACGAGGCCGTGGTGCTGGGCGCCGACGGCAGCGAGACCCCGGTCGCCCACGGACCCAAGGAAGCCCTGGCCGAGACGGTGTGGGACCTGGTGGCCGAGCGTCTCGGCTGAGCCCGGCATCCGCCGTCCGGCCCTTTGAAACCACGCTCACCGGTGCGTGGCGCCTCTGGCCAACACCACCGGTTGCTGGGCAGAATGCCCGTGCCGCAGGTCACAGCGCTCCCGAGAGGCGAGACAGGGGACCCCGTGGCGATGCGCGACCGATAAACTGTTCCAAGGACGGCGCCGGGTGCAGCCCCCGCCGTCCGCCAATGATCAGCCAGCAGCCGCTGCAACCCCAGGGAGCGTTGTGTCCCGTCGTCTGTTCACCTCGGAGTCCGTGACCGAGGGTCACCCCGACAAGATCGCTGACCAGATCAGCGACACCATTCTCGACGCGCTGCTCCGCGAGGACCCGACCTCCCGGGTAGCCGTCGAGACGCTCATCACCACCGGTCTCGTGCACGTGGCCGGTGAGGTCACGACCAAGGCGTACGCGGACATCGCGACGCTGGTCCGAGGCAAGATCCTCGAGATCGGCTACGACTCCTCGAAGAAGGGCTTCGACGGCGCCTCCTGCGGTGTCTCGGTGTCGATCGGCGCCCAGTCCCCCGACATCGCGCAGGGCGTCGACGCGGCCTACGAGGCCCGCGTCGAGGGCGACGACGACGAGCTGGACCGGCAGGGCGCCGGCGACCAGGGCCTGATGTTCGGCTACGCGACGGACGAGACGCCGACGCTGATGCCGCTGCCGATCTTCCTGGCGCACCGCCTGTCCAAGCGCCTGTCCGACGTGCGCAAGAACGGCACCATCCCCTACCTGCGCCCCGACGGCAAGACGCAGGTCACCATCGAGTACGACGGCGACAAGGCCGTCCGCCTCGACACGGTCGTCGTCTCCTCGCAGCACGCCTCCGACATCGACCTGGAGTCGCTGCTCGCCCCCGACATCCGCGAGTTCGTCGTGGAGCCGGAGCTGAAGGCGCTGCTCGACGACGGCATCAAGCTGGACACCGAGAACTACCGGCTGCTGGTCAACCCCACCGGCCGCTTCGAGATCGGCGGCCCGATGGGCGACGCCGGCCTCACCGGCCGCAAGATCATCATCGACACCTATGGCGGTATGGCCCGCCACGGCGGCGGCGCCTTCTCCGGCAAGGACCCGTCCAAGGTGGACCGCTCGGCCGCGTACGCGATGCGCTGGGTCGCGAAGAACGTGGTCGCGGCCGGTCTGGCCTCCCGCTGCGAGGTCCAGGTCGCGTACGCGATCGGCAAGGCCGAGCCGGTGGGTCTGTTCGTCGAGACCTTCGGCACCGCGAAGATCGACACCGAGCGCATCGAGCAGGCCATCGACGAGGTCTTCGACCTGCGTCCGGCCGCGATCATCCGCGACCTGGACCTGCTGCGCCCGATCTACTCCCAGACCGCCGCGTACGGCCACTTCGGCCGTGAGCTGCCCGACTTCACCTGGGAGCGCACGGACCGCGTGGACGCGCTGCGCCAGGCGGCGGGGCTGTAGGCCACGCCCTTTCGCGTCTCGCCGAGGCCCGGCGTCCCTGTGGGGGCGCCGGGCCTCGGCTTGTCGGGATGCCGGGCCTCGGTCTTTGGGGATGTTGGTGGCCCGGGCCCTCTCGGAGGGGGCGCCGTAAAAGCCGTCGCGGGTGGGTGTGCGGGCGCCCTACGCTGGTGCGGCGCGTCGGCCCGGTGCGATGGGCGCGGATACTTCCGGGGAAGTCCCCTCGCAGGTTCGAATCCTGCTGCCGGTCCTGGACCGGTATGGCCGAGCGGCCCAAGGCAGAAGCGCCGTACGGCGTTCGTTGTCCGCACCCGGTGAGATCTCGGGCCGGCGTCGCTGTCAGTGGCGTTTGGTAAGAATGCAAGCGTGAGCAGCGAGAACGGACCGGCGGACGGCGGCGCGGAGGGTGCGCCGCCGGAGCAGCTCGCGCTCATCCGGGAGAGCGTGCGCAAGGCCAAGGCACCCCGGGCCAAGCCGCGCACCTGGCGCGGGGCCAAGCTGGCCGGGGAGCTGCCGGTCGCGCGTGTGCTCGTCGACAAGGGCGTGCTGCATCTCGACCGGTACTTCGACTACGCCGTCCCCGAGGAGCTCGACGCCGACGCCCAGCCCGGTGTGCGGGTGCGGGTGCGGTTCGGGGCCGGGCGGCACCGGGTGCGCGAGGGACGCCGTGAGGGCGGCGGACTGATCGACGGGTTCCTGATCGAGCGGCTCGCCGAGTCCGACTACTCGGGGCCCCTCGCGGCGCTGGCCCAGGTGGTCTCGCCCGAGCCGGTGCTCAGCGAGGAACTGCTGGGGCTCGCCCGCGCCGTCGCCGACCGGTACGCCGGAAGCCTCGCCGATGTGCTGCAGCTCGCCGTGCCCCCGCGCAACGCGCGCGCGGAACAGCGCCCCTCGCCCGCGCCCCTGCCCCCGCCCCCGGCGCCCGAGGCGGGCTCCTGGGCGCGCTACGAGCAGGGGCCCGCGTTCCTGGAGTCACTGGCCTCGGGAGGCGCCCCACGGGCCGTCTGGCACGCCCTGCCCGGTCCGCAGTGGAGCGAGGAGCTGGCCCGTGCCGTCGCCGCCACGCTGGCCTCGGGGCGGGGCGCGCTCGTCGTCCTGCCGGACGGACGGGCCGT
>NZ_JAOCQE010000012.1 GCF_025290915.1 Streptomyces sp. 15-116A
CCCGCCGGTGTGCAGGGCGACGGCGGTCATCGGCACGGCGACCAGCAGCAGTCCGGCGCCGAGCACCAGGCCCATGACCGGGTATCCGGCCTGCTCGGACAGGGCGCTGCCGGTCAGCGGACCGGCCGCGGTGCCGAGCGAGGACGCCGAGCCGACGAGCACCGCCCACCGGCCGCGCCCGTCGAGGGAGGCGGCGAGGCCGATCAGGTACGACAGCACCACCGGGTACAGCGTGTTCCAGGCGACCTCGCCGGCCGCGAAGGTCACCGGACCGGTCGCCGACGCGGTCAGCGCGATGCAGGCGGCGATCAGCACGGTACCCGCACCGATCGGCACCGCCCGCCCGAGCCGGGCTCCCAGCGCGCCGGCCGCCAGCACACCGACCAGCCCGGCGCCGAGCGCCACGGCGAAGACCACGCCGAGGGCGGCATCACCGAGATGCGCCTGGGTGAGCCCGATCCGGCCGCTGACACCCCACAGCGAGTTCTGGGCGAGCGACCAGAACACGATGGCGCCGGCCAGCACCAGCCCGGAGCGGCGGTGGGGGAGGGGCGAGCCGTCGTGGGACGCGGAGGCCGCCTCCCGTGTCTGTCCGGCGCCCGGCAGGCGCCCGGTCAGGGGCCACACCGCGAGGGCCGTCAGCGCGATCGCGGCCAGCGGCAGTCCGTGCGCCCGGCCGAGGTGAGGCACGATCAGGTAGACGGCGCCGGCCAGCGCGGACACGGTCAGCAGGCCGAGCGTGGACGCCCGGTGCGGATCGCGCTCCGCGGCTATCCGGGTGGCGGCGATCGTCGTGGCCGTACCCGAGCCGAAGCCGCCCACCATCGCACCGGCGACGACGACCGGGATGTCGGTGGTGAGGGCGGCTGTGCCGTAGCCGAGGGCGGCGAGGAGGAGGCCGAGGCGGGCCAGGGTGCGGGCGCCGACGCGCTCCACCCGGGAGGCGAGCAGGAAGCCCGCCGTCGCCGAGCTCAGCAGCAGCGCGCTGCCGACGGCACCGGCCTGGGTGGCGGTCAGCGGAAGTGAGGTGTCCAGCCTGCCGACGGTGGTCGGCAGCAGATACGGGGCGAGGTACCCGGCCGTGAAGAGGGCGACGAGGGGCCAGGGGGCGGTGCGGGCGAACACGGGCGTTCCCAGGGCATGCGAAAGGAAGGGTTCGAAAAGGGGGAGGGGCGCCGACCGTCGACGGACAGGAACGCGCGGGCAATTTGTATCAAGCACGCAGTCGGGTAGGCGAAGCCAGGGGGTGTGATCTGGCCCACTCTTGCGTTTGGTGTGTGTAGGGCTGGGTAGCAGCGGGCGCTAACGCCAGTGGACCGGCCCGATTCCGCCCGGAATGGTCGCCTCCACCTTGGTCCTGATCTCCCGCATCACCGCGACGATCCGCTCCTCGTGACCGGGCGTCAGGCGGGCCACCGGAACCGAGCAGCTGATCGCGTCCTGGGCCGGGCTGTCGTAGCGCAGCGCGAAGCCGAAGCCGACGATGCCGAGGACGCCCTCCTCCCGGTCGACCGAGTAGCCGCGGGCCCGCACCCGCGCGAGATCGGCCGCCAGTGACTCACGGCCGGTGTGCGTATGGGGCGTGAGCGCCTCGTAGGGCCCCTCGGGCAGCTCCTCGTCCGGCCGTTCCGCCAGGAGTGCCTTGCCCAGGGCTCCGGCGTGGGCGGGCAGCCTGCGCCCGACCCTGCTGATCGTCCTGAGGTACTCGTGCGACTCCCGGGTCGCCAGATACGCCACGTCCCGGCCGTCCAGCCGCCCCAGATGGATCGTCTCGCCCAGCGCCTCCGAGGCCTCGTCCAGATACGGCCGTGCCGCCCGCACCCGGGGGTCGGAGTCGAGATAGCTGGTGCCGGTGAGCAGGGCGTGGATGCCGATGCCGTACAGCGAACCGGTGACGTCGGTGCGGACCCAGCCGCGTGAGATGAGGGTCTGGAGCAGCGCGTACATCGAGCTGCGCGGCACGCCCAGTTCGTCGGCCAGCTCCTGCAGCCGTGCCGGGCGGTCGCCGCGCGCCGCCAGCAGCTCCAGCAGCTCCACCGTCCGCGCCGCCGACTTCACCTCGCGCACGCCGCCCGTCTCCGACATGAGCCGATGGTAATCGCGGCGGCGATCCCAACCGGCGCGGCCATTGACGCCTGCCGTTCACCTCCTTAGGCTCCATCTTCATACATGGACAACGTCTACATAGGGAGATGGCGAGCGGTGAGTCCTGCGAGTCCCGATACGGATGCGGTGGCCCGGCGGCTGAGGGAAGGCATGGCGGACGGCGTGCTGTCGTTCCCGCTCACGAGCTTCCACGCCGACGGCACCCTCGACCCGGACGGCTTCCGGGCGCACATCGCCGCGCAGATCGCCACCGGCCCCGGCGCGGTCTTCCCCGCCTGCGGCACCGGCGAGTTCTTCTCCCTGGACGAGGAGGAGTACGGGCAGGTCGTCACCATCGCCGTCGAGGAGGCCGCCGGACGCCTCCCCGTCGTCGCCGGCACCGGATACGGCTGGGCCCAGGCCACCCGGTTCGCCCGCATCGCCGAGGAGGCCGGCGCCGACGCGCTGCTCGTCCTGCCGCATTACCTGATCGCCGCCCCGCAGGACGGCCTGGTCGCCCAGCTGGAGCGGCTCGCCGAGCGCACCCCGCTGCCCCTCGTCGCGTACCAGCGCGGCCAGGTCGCCTACACGGCCGCCTCGATCCGGCGCCTCGCCGCTGTTCCCACCGTCATCGGCCTCAAGGACGGCCACAGCGACCTCGACCGCCTCCAGCGCCTCACCCTCGCCGCCCCCGAGGACTTCCTCTTCTTCAACGGCGCCTCCACCGCCGAGATCCAGGCCCGCGCCTACGCCACCGTCGGCGTCCCCGCCTACTCCTCCGCCGTGCACGCCTTCGCCCCCGAGATCGCGAACGCCTTCTTCACCGCGCTGAGGAACGGCGACGACGGTACGACCGAGAAGCTGCTGCGCGAGTTCTACGTCCCCCTCGTCGAACTGCGCGACCGGGTGCCCGGATACGCCGTGTCCCTCGTCAAAGCCGCCGCCCGGTTGCGCGGCCGCCCGGTCGGACCCGTGCGCGCCCCCCTCACCGACCCGTCGGCCGCCGACCTGGCCGACCTCGAACGCCTCCTGACCACTGGACTCGACCTCGTAGGAGCCTCCCTGTGAACCTCACCGTCACCGACGTCCGCCTGACGCCGATCCTGGTCGCCGACCCGCCCCTGCTGAACACCCAGGGCGTCCACCAGCCGTACACGCCCCGCCTGATCGTGGAGGTGGAGACGGCGGACGGCATCACCGGCGTCGGCGAGACCTACGGCGACACCAAGTACCTGGAACTGGCCCGCCCGCTCGCCGAGCGGCTCGTCGGCCGCCAGGTCTCCGACCTCAACGGCCTGTTCACCGCCGCGGACGAGGTGGCCGTCGCCGCTTCCCGGGTCTCCGGGCAGGTCGACGTGGGCGGACTGCGCGGTGTCCAGACCGCCGACAAACTGCGCCTGTCCGTCGTCTCCGGCTTCGAGGTCGCCTGCCTCGACGCCCTCGGCAAGGCGCTCGGCCTGCCCGTGCACGCCCTGCTCGGCGGCAAGGTGCGCGAGACCGTCGAGTACAGCGCGTACCTCTTCTACAAATGGGCCGAGCACCCCGAGGGCGTGCCGGCCGAGAAGGACGACTGGGGCGCCGCCCTCGACCCGGCCGGCGTCGTCGAACAGGCCCGCGTCCTCACCGAGCGCCACGGATTCACCTCCTACAAGCTCAAGGGCGGTGTCTTCCCGCCCGAGGAGGAGATCGCCGCGATCCGCGCCCTCGCCGAGGCGTTCCCCGGACATCCCCTGCGCCTCGACCCCAACGGGGCCTGGTCCGTGGAGACTTCGCTGAAGGTCGCCGAGGAACTCGGTGACCTCCTGGAGTACCTGGAGGACCCGGTGCTCGGCACCCCGGCCATGGCCGAGGTCGCGGCGAAGACGGACGTGCCGCTCGCCACCAACATGTGCGTGACGACCTTCGCCGAGATCAAGGAGGCGTTCACCCGCGACGCCGTGCAGGTCGTCCTGTCCGACCACCACTACTGGGGCGGACTGCGCAACACCCAGCAACTCGCCGCCGTCTGCCGCACGTTCGGCGTCGGGGTGTCCATGCACTCCAACACCCACCTCGGCATCAGCCTCGCCGCGATGACCCATGTCTCGGCCACCGTCCCCGACCTGCACCACGCCTGCGACTCCCACTACCCCTGGCAGCCGGAGGACGTCCTCACCGAGCGCCTCACCTTCGACGGCGGCAAGGTCACCGTCTCCGACGCACCCGGTCTCGGCGTCGAACTCGACCGCGAAAAACTGGCGTTCCTCCACCAGCGCTGGCTCGACGACGACGGCACCCTGCGCGACCGCGACGACGCGGCGGCGATGCGGGCCGCCGACCCGGACTGGGTCACCCCCTCTGTCCCCCGCTGGTGAACAGCCCTTTTCTCACACTGCGTCGGTGAGCCCGCCTCTTTTCACACCGCGTTGGTGAACCCCCTTTCCCCTGCCCACGATCGGAGCCGCTCGTGTCAGCAGTACCACCGGCACCACCCGTAGAGCACCCGCCCGCGGTCCAGTCGGCGATCCGCAAGATCTTCCGCCGCGTGGTCCCCCTGTTCTTCGTGATGTTCGTCGCGAACTACATGGACCGCGTGAACCTCGGCTTCGCCCAGGACGAACTCCGCGCCGACGTAGGGCTGTCGGCCGCCGCGTTCGGGCTCGGCGCCGGCATCTTCTTCATCGCGTACGCCATCTTCGAGGTCCCCTCCAACATCCTCATGGAGCGCTACGGGGCCAAGGTGTGGCTGACCCGCATCATGATCAGCTGGGGGGTCGTCGCCACCGCGATGGCCTTCGTCAACAGCGTCGAGATGTTCTACGCCCTGCGCTTCCTACTCGGCGTCGCCGAAGCCGGCTTCTTCCCCGCCGTCATCTACTACTTCAGCCGCTGGCTGCCCGACAGCCACCGCGGCCGGGCCACCTCCGTCTTCCTGATGGGCTCCGGCACGGCCACCGTCATCGTCGGACCGGTCTCCGGCGCGCTGATGGAGATGCACGGCCTCCTCGGGCACGCCGGCTGGCAGTGGATGTTCTTCATCGAGGGCATCTTCTCCGTCGTCCTCGGCTTCGTCGTCTACCGCTTCCTCGACTCGGGCATCGAGACCGCCGCCTGGCTCACCGACGAGGAGAAGTCCGGCCTCGTCGCGGTCATCGACGCCGAGCAGGCCGAGCGGGAGACGCAGCGCGGCACGGCGAAGGTCTCGCGCTGGAAGCTGCTCGCCGACCCGCAGATGCTGCTGTTCCTGTGGATCTACTTCGCGATCAACGTGGCCCTGTACGCGGTGACGTTCTGGCTGCCCTCGATCGTCGACGACATCGGCGGGCTCAGCAGCCTCCAGGTCGGCTTCCTCACCGCCGTGCCATGGCTGTGCGCGATCGCCGCCGTCTACGTCAGCGGGCGGGTCTCCGACCGCATCGGCAAGCGGCGGCCCGTCCTCGTCACCCTGCTGCTGCTCGGCGGCTGCGGCACGCTGCTCGCCGTGTACGTCTCGCCCTGGGCCGGCCTCGGCGCCCTGTGCCTGGCCGCCGTGGGCTTCAAACCGGCCTCCCCGGTCTTCTGGACCATTCCCCAGAGCTACCTCGACGCCCGCGCCGCCGCGCCCGGCATCGCGCTGATCAACTCCATCGGCAACCTCGGCGGCTTCGTGGCCCCCACGGCCTTCGGGATCATCGAGGACACGACCGGCTCGACCAAGGGCGGGCTCGTGGGGCTCACGGTGGTCGGCTTCCTGGCCGCGCTGAGTGTGCTGCTGGTGCGCGGGGGCGGGCGCAACGACCGGGTGCGCGAGCGGGTGGGCAGGCAGTCAGGGCCCGCCGAGGCGAAGACGGCCCCCGGTGCGGCCCGTAGCGCCGAGGCGGGGGCGGCCCCGGCCTGAGGGTCTCGGGGAGGACGCGGTGTGACGGCGTGAGCGTTGTCAGTGGTGTGGTGCAGACTGGCCAGATCCGCACCACGTCAGGGAGCGCATCGTGATCGCGTCCACCGCGTCTTCCATGCCGGCCGGAGAAGGAGCGCACCGCCGCCAGATCCAGGTCGACCCCCTCGCCCTGCTGCGCACCACGCAGGACCCGCCGTGGGACGTCTATCTCACCGGCACCGTCTTCCTCGACATCATCTTCACCGGGCTCGATTCCGCCCCGGTGCGCGGGACCGAGTCCTGGGCACGCGGGATGGGGTCGAGCCCCGGCGGTGTCGCCAACATGGCCACCGCGCTGGCCCGCCTCGGCCTGCGGACGTCCCTCGCGGCGGCGTTCGGCGACGACCACTACGGCGAGTACTGCTGGGACGCGCTGGAACAGGGCGAAGGTATCGACCTGTCGCTGTCGCGCACCGTGCCCGGCTGGCACTCGCCGGTCACCGTCTCGATGGCGTACGAGGGGGAGCGGACGATGGTGTCCCACGGGCACGAGCCTCCGCCGGAGGAACCCGCCCCCGACTGCCCGCCGCGCGCGAGAGCCGCCGTCGCCTCGCTCACGCCGGGGCGCAGCGCGGCGTGGATCGCGCAGGCGGCGCGCAAGGGGGCTCGGATCTTCGGTGACGTGGGGTGGGACGACACCGGGGCGTGGGATCTGGCGGGGCTGCCGGATCTGCGGTACTGCGAGGCGTTCCTGCCGAACGCGCAGGAAGCCATGCGCTACACGAGGACGGACTGTCCGCGGGCGGCCGCGCATGCGCTCACCGAGCATGTGCCGGTGGCGGTGGTGACGCTGGGCGCGGAGGGGGCGTACGCGGTGGACGGGCGGACGGGGGAGTGTGCCGAGGTTCCGGCGATCGAGGTGGAGGCGCTGGATCCGACGGGGGCCGGGGATGTGTTCGTGGCCGGCTTTGTGACCGGGACGCTGGCGGGGTGGTCGCTGGCGGACCGGCTGGCCTTCGCGGGGTTGACCGCGGCGCTGTCCGTGCAGGAGTTCGGGGGGTCGTTGTCGGCGCCGGGGTGGGCGGAGATCGGGGCGTGGTGGCGGAAGGTGCAGTCGGTGGAGGGGCAGGAGCCGGTTGCGCTGCGGCGGTACGGGTTTCTGGCGGAGCTGGTTCCGGAGGAGCTGGTGCGGCCGTGGCCGCTGCGGCGGGCGGTGCCGACGATCGGTTTCCGGCGTTCAGCCTGACACGGGGCTCCGCCCCGCACCCCGCCAGGGGGCTCCGCCCCCTGGACCCCCGGGCCTATGCCCACCCACCACCCGACTCGGTCGGTCGAGAGGCGGGCCGCTCCGCGGTTCGGCTCGGTCGGTCGAGAGGCGGGCCGGACGCCGCGTGCGGGTCCGGCCCGGTCGGCCGTCCTGAGCGGGACGGTCAGTCGAAGACGAACGGGCCCGGCGACTGCGGCCCGGTCGCGGTGCAGGTGATGGTGATGAAACCGAACACGGTCATCTTCAGCGAGCCGCCGTACGCCTCCAGGCTGTCGCCGGAGGCCACGGTGCCGGAGAGCGGCCCGACCGAGAGGGGGTCGCCCACTGCCATGGCCGGGTTCTTGGTGCCGGAGAAGACGCTGGTGCCGCCGCCTGCCTTGACCAGGGTGAGGGTCGAGACGATCGAGTCCTGCCCAAGGGCGACGGGCGCGGTCATGGCGGAGGTGCTGAGGGTGAAGGTGGCGGCCGTGCCGTTCTGGGTGGCCGTGAGCGTGGCCTCGCCGCCGCCGTAGCTGCCGCAGTCGGCGGTGATCGTCGCGGTGCCGGGGGTGACGGCCGCGGCGGTGGGGGCGAAGGCGAGCCCGCAGGCCGCGAGAGCGCCGGCCGTCGCGGACACGGCTGTACCGATGCGCTTGCCTCTGGTGCCTCTCATGGGATCCGGTTCCCTTTCCGTGTGGGGGGAACTACCGGCGTCTGACATACCGTCAGATCAGCCGGTTCCATTGATGCGCGAGAGGCAGTGCACGACAAGGTTGAAAACTGGCCTATTTACCGCCGGTAACATCAGCCGTGACGCGGGAGCGCCTCACCCCGCGGTGACCGTCTCCCGTACCGTCCCGTCCGGGCCCGCCACCAGGACCGGGGTCTGGGGCCCACCGAGGTCCCGTACGGCCGCCCGGTCCTCCGCGGAGACGGCCCCCGCCTCGGTCACCACCGCCGCCGCCTCCAGAGACCTCGCGCCCGACGCCACGGCCATCGCCACCGCCGTCTGCAGGGCGCTGAGCTTCAGTGAGTCGAGGGCCACCGTGCCCGCGACATACGTGCGTCCCGTCTCGTCGCGTACGGCCGCCCCCTCGGGCACACCGTTGCGGGCCCGGGCGGAGCGGGCCAGGGTGACGATCTTGCGGTCCTCGGGGTCGAGCGCGCTGCTGTCGGTCATGATCCGAGCATAGGACGCGCTCAGGGACGGTCGAGACGCAGGCGGTCGGCGCGCGGCAGACCGGCGACGACCAGATCGTAGGAGTCCTCGACCAGCTCCCGGACCAGCGCGTCGGGGAGGGCGCCGTCCACGACGACCGTGTTCCAGTGTCTCTTGTTCATGTGCCAGCCGGGGACGATCAGGCCCTCGTACTCCGCACGGAGCCGCAGCGCGTCCTCCGGGTCGCACTTGAGGTTGACCTTCAGGGGCCGCGCGTCCAGGTTCGTCAGGGCGAACAGCTTGCCCTGGACCTTGAAGACCGAGAACTCCGGGCCGAACGGGAAGTCCTCCACCGCCGCGTTGAAGGACAGGCACAGGGCGCGCAGCTCCTCGGGTGTCATTCCTGGTGCTCCTCCTCGGCGCCGGCCCGGTCGCCGACCGGCTCCACCAGCACGGTGACGATCTTGTTCCGGCGGCCCGCCGCGGCCTCCGCGGTCAGGCGCAGGGTGCGGGCGTCGGGGAGCTCCACCACGGCGGAGGCACCGGCGATCGGGACCCGGCCGAGGGCCTTGGCGAGCAGTCCGCCGACGGTCTCCACGTCCTCGTCGTCGAACGACTCCAGGCCGTACAGCTCGCCCAGGTCGCCGATGTCGAGGCGGGCGGTGACGCGGAAGCGGTCCTCGCCCAACTCCTCGATGGGCGGTAGCTCGCGGTCGTACTCGTCGGTGATCTCGCCGACGATCTCCTCGAGGATGTCCTCGATGGTGACGATCCCGGCCGTGCCGCCGTACTCGTCGACGGCGACGGCGACGTGGTTGCGTTCCTTCTGCATCTCGCGCAGCAGATCGCCGGCGTTCTTGGTGTCCGGCACGAAGACGGCCGGGCGCATCGCGGTCGACACCAGCTCGTTCTCCGCGTCCCGGCTGATGTGCGTCTTACGGGCCAGGTCCTTGAGATAGACGATCCCGACTATGTCGTCCTCGCTCTCACCGGTCACCGGGATGCGCGAGAAGCCGGAGCGCAGGGCGAGGGTGAGGGCCTGGCGGATGGTCTTGTAGCGCTCGATGACCACCAGGTCGGTGCGCGGGACCATCACCTCCCTGACCAGGGTGTCGCCCAGCTCGAAGACGGAGTGCACCATGCGGCGCTCCTCGTCCTCGATCAGCGACTCCTTCTCCGCGAGGTCGACCAGCGCGCGCAGCTCCGCCTCGGAGGCGAAGGGGCCGCGCCGGAAGCCCTTGCCGGGGGTGAGCGCGTTACCGATGAGGATCAGCAGGGACGGGATCGGGCCCATGATCCTGGCGAGCGGCAGCAGCACGTACGCCGCCGCCGTGGCCGTGTTCAGCGGATGCTGACGGCCGATGGTGCGCGGGGAGACACCGACGGCGACATAAGAGACCAACACCATGATCGCGATGGCGATCAGCAGGGCCTCCGTGGTGCTGTCGAACTCCTCCAGACAGCCGTAGGTGATCAGCGCGGCGGCGGCCATCTCGCAGGCGACGCGGACCAGCAGCGCCACGTTGAGATAGCGCGTGGGGTCGGCGGCGATCTGGGCGAGCCCCGCGCTGCCCCGGCGGCCGGAGCGCACGGCCTCCTCGGCGCGGAAGCTGGAGACGCGCGCGATGCCGGCCTCCGCGCACGCGAACAGCCAGGCGACGACGACCAGCGCGATCGCGCCGAGGACGAGCCCGGGACTCATGAGACGGTCGGGGCCGGGGACGGGCCGGTCAGGCCCCTCTCCGCGCGCCAGCCGTCCACGATGGCGGCCTGCAGGCCGAACATCTCGGCCTTCTCGTCCGGCTCCTCGTGGTCGTAGCCGAGCAGATGCAGCACACCGTGGACGGTGAGCAGCTGGAGCTCCTCGTCCATGGTGTGCTGCGTGGGTGCCTCGGCGCCCTGCTTGGCGGCGACCTCGGGGCAGAGCACGATGTCGCCGAGCAGCCCCTGCGGGGGCTCGTCGTCGTCCTTGGACGGCGGCCGCAGCTCGTCCATCGGGAACGACATCACGTCGGTCGGCCCGGGCAGGTCCATCCACTGGATGTGCAACTGCTCCATGGCCCCGGCGTCCACGACGATCACCGAGAGCTCGGAGAGCGGGTGGATGCGCATCCGTGCGAGGGCGTAGCGGGCGATGTCGAGGATCGCCTGCTCGTCGACCTCGGTTCCGG
Organism: Streptomyces sp. 15-116A; assembly: GCF_025290915.1. GTDB lineage: Bacteria > Actinomycetota > Actinomycetes > Streptomycetales > Streptomycetaceae > Streptomyces. The sequence continues at coordinate 10,497 of NZ_JAOCQE010000012.1, forward strand.
ACTCGTTGTTGACGTCGATCGACATCTGGTGCTCGGTCTACTTCCCCTTGTGCCCGGACTTGCCCCGGCCGCCCTTGTGGGTGCCGTTCTGGGTGCCGTGCTTGCTGTCGTACAACTCGTACGCGTCGACGATACGGCCCACCAGCTTGTGCCGGACGACGTCGTGGGACGACAGCCGGGAGAAGTGGACGTCCTCCACTCCCTCCAGGATCTCCTGCACCTGACGCAGACCCGACTTGGTGCCGTCGGGCAGGTCGACCTGGGTCACGTCACCGGTGATGACGATCTTCGAGTCGAACCCGAGCCGCGTCAGGAACATCTTCATCTGCTCGGGCGAGGTGTTCTGCGCCTCGTCGAGAATGATGAAGGCGTCATTGAGCGTCCTGCCCCTCATGTACGCCAGCGGCGCGACCTCGATCGTCCCCGCCGCCATCAGCCGCGGAATCGAATCCGGGTCGAGCATGTCGTGCAGCGCGTCGTACAGGGGCCGCAGATACGGGTCGATCTTCTCGTAGAGCGTGCCCGGCAGGAAGCCGAGCCGCTCGCCCGCTTCCACCGCCGGCCGGGTCAGGATGATGCGGTTGACCTGCTTGGACTGCAGGGCCTGGACCGCCTTGGCCATCGCCAGATACGTCTTGCCCGTACCCGCCGGGCCGATGCCGAAGACGATGGTGTGCTGGTCGATCGCGTCCACATAGCGCTTCTGGTTGAGCGTCTTGGGGCGGATCGTGCGGCCGCGCGAGGACAGGATGTTCTGCGTGAGTACCTGGGCCGGGGTCTCCTGGCCGTCGCTCTCCCCGTTCTCGCTCGCCTTGAGCATGGCGATCGAGCGTTCCACTGCGTCCTCCGTCATCGGCTGCCCGGTGCGGAGCACCAGCATCATCTCGTCGAACACGCGCGAAATGAGGGCGACCTCGGTGGCGTCGCCGACCGCGCTGATCTCGTTTCCCCGGACGTGGATGTCGGCCGCCGGGAAGGCCTTCTCGATCACGCGCAGGAGGGCGTCTCCGGAACCCAGCACGGTCACCATGGGGTGCTGGGCGGGGACGGTGAGCTGTACTCTCGCCTGCCCCTGCGCGGGGGTGTGAGCTGCGGGTGTCTGAGTCATGGGCCGGCGCTGAAGGCCTGCGGTTCCTCCTCGTCACGGCCGCACAGCTGAGGGCGGCCTCGCGTGTTCCAGGGTACGACGCGGGGGTGACAAGGCCGTAGGGCTTTTCGTACTGCCCCTCTCGGCCCCACCGGCATTGGTACGGAGGGGCTTCGGGGATCAGGGAGAATGGGCGGCATGAGTGTTCGTACCCAGTCATCCGAGCAGCCGGCCGACGCCGCACACCGGGCCGGCTTCGCCTGCTTCGTGGGCCGCCCCAACGCGGGCAAGTCCACCCTCACGAACGCTCTGGTCGGGCAGAAGGTGGCGATCACCGCCAATCAGCCGCAGACGACCCGGCACACGGTGCGAGGGATCGTGCACCGACCGGACGCCCAGCTGATCCTGGTGGACACCCCCGGCCTGCACAAGCCGCGTACGCTGCTGGGCGAGCGGCTGAACGACGTGGTTCGTACGACCTGGGCCGAGGTCGACGTGATCGGCTTCTGTCTCCCGGCGAACGAGAAGATCGGCCCCGGTGACCGCTTCATCGCCAAGGAGCTGGCGGGGATCAAGAAGTCCCCGAAGGTCGCCATCGTCACCAAGACGGACCTCGTCACCTCCAAGGCCCTGGCCGAACAGCTGATCGCGATCGACCAGCTGGGCAAGGAGCTGGGCATCGAGTGGGCGCAGATCGTCCCGGTGTCGGCGACCGCGAACAAGCAGGTCGACCTGCTGGCGGACCTGCTGATCCCGATGCTGCCCGAGGGTCCTGCCCTCTACCCCGAGGGCGACCTCACCGACGAGCCCGAGCAGGTCATGATCGCCGAGCTGATCCGCGAGGCCGCCCTTGAGGGCGTCCGCGACGAACTGCCGCACTCCATCGCCGTCGTCGTGGAGGAGATGCTCCCCCGCGAGGACCGCCCCGCCGACAAGCCGCTCCTCGACATCCACGCCAACCTGTTCATCGAGCGCCCCAGCCAGAAGGGCATCATCATCGGCCCCAAGGGCAAGCGCCTGAAGGAGGTCGGCATCAAGTCCCGCAAGCACATCGAGGCACTGCTCGGTACGCCTGTCTTCCTCGACCTCCACGTGAAGGTCGCCAAGGACTGGCAGCGGGACCCGAAGCAGCTCAGGCGGCTCGGGTTCTGAGGTCATTGCGTCAGCGCTGGGCGCGTACGACGTCCCGGTACCAGGCGTACGACGCCTTCGGAGTGCGGGCCAGCGTCTCGTAGTCCACGTGGACCAGGCCGAAGCGGCGGGCGTACCCCTCCGCCCACTCGAAGTTGTCCAGCAGCGACCAGACGAAGTAGCCGCGGACGTCCACGCCGGCCTCCAGGGCCTCGTGCAGCGCCCGGAGGTGGCCGTCCAGGTAGCCGATGCGGTCCTGGTCGTCGACGCCCTCGTACGAGCAGCCGTTCTCGGTGATGACGACGGGCGGGAGGCGGTCGCCGTAGCGGGCGCGGAAGGTGGTGAGGAGGTCCGTCAGGGCCTCCGGCACCACCGGCCAGCCGAAGTCCGTCCGCGGCCGGTCCTCGATCTCCCGCACCGAGAAGGGCAGTTCCGCCGGCATCCGCACCCCGCCGAAGTCGATCTCCGTGCCCTGCGGGGCGCCCACCTTCGTCGGGGCGTAGTAGTTGACGCCGTAGAAGTCGAGCGGTTCGGCGATGACCTTCAGATCGGCCGCCACATCGCCCGGCATCAGCTCGCCGATGCCCTCCGGGTACGCGCCCAGCAGCACCGGGTCCGCGAACAGGCGGTTGAGCAGGACGTCGTAGAAGTCCGCGGCCTCCACGTCCGCCGGGTCGGCCGACGCCGGCCAGGTCGGTCCGTGCGAGTTGGTGAGCCCGACCTCGGCCGCACCGGACGCGCGCAGGGCCTGTACGGCCAGACCGTGGGCCAGCAGCTGGTGGTGGGCCACCGGCAGCGCGTCGAACATCAGCCGCTCACCCGGCGCGTGCGTGCCCAGCGCATGGCCGAGGAGGGTGTGCTCGGCGGGCTCGTTGAGCGTGATCCACTGCCGGACCCGGTCGCCGAGGCGGGCGGCGACCGTCGCCACGTACTCGGCGAAGAGGACCGCCGTGTCCCGCTCGAGCCAGCCGCCCGCCTCGTGCAGGGCCAGCGGCAGATCCCAGTGGAACAGCGTCGGCACCGGACGGATCCCCGCCGCGCACAGCTCGTCCACCAGCCGGTCGTAGAAGTCCAGGCCGCCCTCCCGCCGCACCCTCGGCCAGGAGATCGAGAAGCGGTACGCGTTCACGCCCAGCCCCGCCAGCAGGGCCACGTCCTCGCGGTAGCGGTGGTAGTGGTCGCAGGCCACCGCCGCGGTCGAGCCGTCCTTCACCCGCCCCGGCCGCTCCGTGAAGGCGTCCCACACGGACCGCTCGCGCAGTTCCACCGCGCCCTCGATCTGATGGGCGGACGTGGACACGCCCCACTGGAAACCGGCCGGGAAGCGGGGGAACGGATGCGTCGTCGCCATGCCCCGGATCATCCGTACCCCGGGTAACCGAAGTCAACGCCCCAGCGCTGCCCAGGCGTTACGCGCCCTCCTTCAGCACCCGGCTGATCAGCGTGCGCTGCTCCTCCGTCAGCCGGGGGTCCGCGCAGTACACGGTCTTCCCGTCCACCGTGATCTGGTAGCTGAACCCGTCCGGCACCCCGACCGGCGGCGTGCCCCGGCCCGCGGACACCGCCCGCTCGGCCAGGGCATGCCACTCGGCGGCGTCGGCCCGCCCCGAGGTCTCCACCTCGGCGTGCCGCTCGATGCCCGCGAATCCACCGGTGCGTCTCACCTGAATGCGCATGGGTCCGTGTCTAGTACGGAACTACAGCGTCCGCACCCCGACCTGTTCCCACGCCTTGCTCACCGCGTCCAGTTCCTCGCCGTCCCCGTACCGGGCGCGGGCCGCCTTCACCGTGAGCGTCGCGAAGTCCGTGAACAGCGCGTCCTGCTTCAGCTCGCCGCCGGTCAGCACGTCGTACCAGACCTGCCCGGCCCGCTCCCAGGCGTGCCCGCCGAGTGCGGTCGCCGCGAGGTAGAAGGCGTGATTCGGGATGCCGGAGTTGATGTGCACACCGCCGTTGTCGCGGCCGGTGCGAACGTAGTCGTCCATCGTCGCGGGCTGCGGGTCCTTGCCGAGGACGTCGTCGTCGTACGCCGTGCCCGGCTCCTTCATGGAGCGCAGCGCCTTGCCCGTGACGCGCGGGGCGAGCAGGCCGGCGCCGATCAGCCAGTCGGCCTCGGCGGCGGTCTGGCCGAGCGTGTACTGCTTGATCAGGGCGCCGAAGACGTCCGACACGGACTCGTTGAGCGCGCCGGGCTGGCCGAAGTAGGTGAGGTTCGCCGTGTACTGGGTGACGCCGTGGGCGAGCTCGTGGCCGATGACGTCGATGGGGATGGTGAAGTCCAGGAAGATCTCGCCGTCCCCGTCGCCGAACACCATCTGCTCGCCGTTCCAGAAGGCGTTGTTGTAGTCGCGGTCGTAGTGCACGGTCGCGTTCAGCGGGAGTCCGTTGCCGTCGATCGAGTCGCGGGCGTATGCCGTGAGGAACAGCTCGAAGGTGGCGCCGAGGCCCGCGTAGGCGCGGTTGACGGTGGCGTCCTTGCCGGGTGCGTCGCCCTCGCCGCGGACCTTCTTGCCGGGCAGGTCGGTGCGGTGCTGGGCGTCGTGGATCGTGCGGTGGGGCTTGCCGGGCTCGGCAGAGGCGAGCGGGGCGGCGGTGGGGGCGCCGATGACGGTGGTGAGGCGGCGCTGGGTGCGTTCGTAGGCGTCGCGCTGGAGGGTGCGGCGGGCCGGGCCGGCGAGGGCGGGGTCGTCGGCCTGGGCGAGTTTGTCGAGGACGTGGGGCGGGACGATGGTGCAGAACACGGTCATGCTCGGCACGATTGCACTGCGTGAGCTTCGTGTCACTAGGTGCGACCTTGATTGGTGAAATGTAGGGATCTTCGCGCCGTGGGTGGTTGCGCTGTGTTATCGACCGCGGCTGCGTCGTGGCTTGTCGCGCAGTTCCCCGCGTCCCTGAAGGGCGCGTTGCAGTCCCGCATACTGATACAGAGGCCCGCGTTTGTGGAGGGCTCGGATAGCATGCTTCGCATCATGCGTTTCGGGCTGCTTCTCCTTAGCTGCCGCGGCGAGGGCCTGTAGTCGAGGCCGACCCCCTCCCCGCGGAGTTCGGCGCTGCGCCGTCGGCCGTCCATCCGGACACCCCGCGGACCCCTGAGGAGCCCACCCACCATGGCGAACCGCCAGCAGCCCAGCCCCATGCCGATCCACAAGTACGGCCGCTACGACCAGGTCGACATCCCCGACCGCACCTGGCCGGACCAGCGGATCACCACCGCCCCCCGCTGGCTCTCCACCGACCTGCGTGACGGCAACCAGGCCCTGATCGACCCCATGTCGCCCGCCCGCAAGCGCGCGATGTTCGATCTGCTGGTCAAGATGGGCTACAAGGAGATCGAGGTCGGCTTCCCGGCCTCCGGGCAGACCGACTTCGACTTCGTACGGTCGATCATCGAGGAGCCCGACGCCATCCCGGACGACGTGACGATCTCCGTCCTGACCCAGGCCCGCGAGGACCTGATCGAGCGGACCGTCGAATCGCTGAAGGGCGCCAAGCGCGCCACCGTGCACCTGTACAACGCCACCGCGCCCGTCTTCCGCCGGGTCGTCTTCCGCGGCTCCAAGGACGACATCAAGCAGATCGCCGTCGACGGCACGCGCCTGGTCATGGAGTACGCCGAGAAGCTGCTGGGCGACGAGACCGAGTTCGGCTACCAGTACAGCCCCGAGATCTTCACCGACACCGAGCTGGACTTCGCGCTGGAGGTCTGCGAGGCGGTGATGGACGTCTACCAGCCCGGTCCGGGCCGCGAGATCATCCTGAACCTGCCCGCCACCGTCGAGCGCTCCACCCCCTCCACGCACGCGGACCGCTTCGAGTGGATGCACCGCAACCTGTCCCGCCGCGAGTACGTCTGCCTGTCCGTCCACCCGCACAACGACCGCGGTACGGCCGTCGCCGCCGCCGAGCTGGCGCTGATGGCCGGCGCCGACCGCGTCGAGGGCTGCCTGTTCGGGCAGGGCGAGCGCACCGGCAACGTCGACCTGGTCACCCTGGGCATGAACCTGTTCTCCCAGGGCGTCGACCCGCAGATCGACTTCTCCGACATCGACGAGATCCGTCGTACGTGGGAGTACTGCAACCAGATGGACGTCCACCCGCGCCACCCGTACGTGGGCGACCTGGTCTACACGTCCTTCTCCGGCTCCCACCAGGACGCCATCAAGAAGGGCTTCGACGCGATGGAGGCCGAGGCGGCCGCCAAGGGCGTCACCGTCGACGACATCGAGTGGGCCGTGCCGTACCTGCCGATCGACCCGAAGGACGTCGGGCGGTCGTACGAGGCGGTCATCCGCGTCAACTCGCAGTCCGGCAAGGGCGGTATCGCCTACGTCCTGAAGAACGACCACAAGCTGGACCTGCCGCGCCGGATGCAGATCGAGTTCTCGAAGATCATCCAGGCGAAGACGGACGCCGAGGGCGGCGAGATCACGCCGAAGGACATCTGGGCGGTCTTCCAGGACGAGTACCTGCCGAACCCCGAGAACCCGTGGGGTCGTATCCAGGTCAGGAACGGTCAGTCGACGACCGATCGGGACGGGGTGGACACGCTCACGGTGGAGGCCACCGTCGATGGCCAGGACACCGTGCTGACCGGTACCGGCAACGGTCCGATCTCGGCGTTCTTCGACGCGCTGCAGTCCATCGACATCGACGTGCGCCTGCTGGATTACCAGGAGCACACGATGAGCGAGGGTGCGTCCGCGCAGGCCGCGTCCTACATCGAGTGCGCCATCGGGGACAAGGTGCTGTGGGGTATCGGCATCGACGCCAACACCACGCGGGCCTCGCTGAAGGCGGTTGTCTCTGCCGTTAATCGGGCTGCTCGGTAGCGGGCGACTACTGGGGTGCCGCGGGGGGTTGTGTGTCGGCTGCGGGTGGGTCGTGGCTGGTCGCGCAGTTCCCCGCGCCCCTGAGGGTGTGCTGCCTGCCCGGTGCTTATGAGCCAATCACCGGGCAGGTCACGGATTGGTCTCGTCCTGAGGGCTGACTCCGGGTGGCGGATGTGGCTAACATCACGCAAGCGCGGCGACGATGCTGTGGCTGATGGAGGTGCGACGTGCTGCCAGGACGGGGACCGAACGGCCGTGCCGCCAGGCTTGCCCGGCTCCTGGGCACCCGCACCTCATGGACACCGGTGGGCGACGGGGAGTTCTTCTGCCCCGGCTGCGGCGGTGACCGCAACTACCAGCGGCTGACCGGGCAGCGGCGTTTCGCCCTGCTCGGGGTGCCCGTGCTGCCGCGCGGGGAGACCGGGCCCGTCGTCGAATGCGCGGCCTGCCGCCGTCACTTCGGCACCGATGTCCTGGACCACCCGACGACCACCCGCTTCTCCGCGATGCTCCGCGACGCCGTGCACACCGTCGCCCTCGCCGTGCTGGCGGCGGGCGGCACCTGTTCGCGGGCCGCGCTGGAGACGGCGGCGGCGGGGGTGCGCGCGGCCGGCTTCGAGGACTGTACGGAGGAGCAACTGGCCGCGCTGGTCGATGCGGTGGCGGCCGACACCGGACGGTTCACCGGGGAGCCCTGCGCGGCCGGTCTCGCCATCGAACTCCACGAGGCACTGGATCCGCTCGCCCCGCATCTCGCCGCTCCCGGGCGTGAGTCGATCCTGCTCCAGGGCGCCCGTATCGCCCTCGCCGACGGCCCGTACACCCCCGCCGAGCGGGACACGCTGGCCACCGTGGGCGCGGCGCTGACCATCTGCGCCGACGATGTGCACCGCCTGCTGACCGCGGCCCGCACACCGTCCTGACCCTGTACGGATCACCTGCGCAGGTCCAGACGCATCACCTGACGGTCCTCGCCCGGGCCGAAGTAGTCGGGGCGCAGGCCGCCGTGGGGCTGCTCGGGGACGAAGCCCAGTGACCGGTAGAGCAGGATCGCGGCGTGGTTGCCGGGTTCCACCGTCAGCCGGACCTGTTCGGTCCCGCAGCCGTGCAGGCGGTCGAGGGCCGCCAGCATCAGTTCCGTGCCCAGACCGCGCCGGCGGCGTTCCTCGGTCACGCACAGGCCGAGGATCCAGCCGGCCCGGCTGTAGGCGGTCGTCGCGGCCAGGACGTAGCCCCGCAGCCGGCCCGCGCCGTCGTCCAGCACGAGGAAGTGCTCGGCGTACAGGTCGTAGAGCTGCCGCAGCAGGAACGGGGGGTAGGCGACCTGCTGGAAGACCTCCTGGTCCAGCCGGCGCAGCTCCGGCAGGTCGGACTCCCGTACCGGGCGCAGCTCCAGTGGCCGTGGGTCCGGGAAGGAGGCCGCTGCTCGCGGTCGGGTGTGCAGGGTTTGGGCGCGCTCCAGTGGTTCGGCGGTCATGCCACCCCCAGTCGGGACCGGTGCGTCAAGGGACGGGAGCCGGCCCGGTACTTCCAACGGGTGGATCGTCCATGTGGTCACCGGCGCTCCCAATGGCTACAGTGAGCGTCCAACTGACCGTGTGCAAGGGTGAGTTCAACTGTGTGCCGACGGTTTGCCGACGTGCGCCCGCTGTGCACCCGGTCGGCCGGATCCTGGTTACGCTGCGCGCGCCGGGGCTACTCGTACAACTGCCGACGTCCACGTGACGCGTGCACAGGGCACGGTTTTGTCCGCCAGCGAAATGGAACGTGGCAGGGTGATCATGGATCGCAACGCCGACGCACCGTGGTCGAAATTCGATCCCGAGGCGTATGTCGACCTCAACTACCGCACGCCGCTCGAGGTCGACCTGCTGATCGTGCGGCTGATGCGAGACCACTTCGCCCGCTGCTACGCCGCCGGCCTGCCCCCCTCGGTGCGCGGAGTCGACGTCGGCGCCGGCGCGAACCTGTATCCGGCCCTGGCGATGCTGCCCTGGTGCGAGAAGATCGTCCTGCTGGAATACGCGCTGCCGAACATCGAGTACCTGGAACGGCAGCTGGCCCCCGGGGGCTACGACAAGGAGTGGGACGCGTTCTGGGAGGTCCTGCGCGAGCACCCCGCCTACCAGGACACCGACCCGCGAAGCACCTTCGGCGACGTCGTCCGGGTGGAGCGCGCCGACCTGCTGTCCCTCGACGGACAGCGGCGGTGGGACATCGGCACGATGTTCTTCGTCGCCGACTCCATGTCCGAGTGCCCCGAGGAGTTCAGGAAGGGCGTGCGCTGCTTCCTGGAGGCGCTCAACCCCGGCGCCCCGTTCGCCGTCGCGTTCATGAAGGAGTCGCGCGGCTACCAGGTCGGCGCCCACCGCTACCCCGCGTACCGGGTGGACGAGAAGCAGGTGTGGGAGAACCTGGAGCCCTTCACCGGCGAGCTGGAGATCCACGATCTGCGCCACGTGGTCCGCAAGGGGCACGAGGGAATGCTCCTGGCGCTCGGGCGGCGCAATTCGGCGATTGCCGCCCCGTAGGAACGGGGACCATGCTGAAGCACGGGCGCCAACGAGATCTGTGTGAGGGGTGCGGGGATGCAGATCAAGCCACGGCAGCATCTGCTGGACATCTGGCAGGCCACGGCCGGTCACTCGTTCCATGACGGGAAGCTGATCTGGGGCGAGACCGACGGGCTGAGCAGTGTCGCCGACGCCGAGCGGCTGCTGTGCCTGCTGTACCCCGCCACCGAGGTGCCCGCGTTCCGCCTCGACCAGCCCGACACCACCGAACGGGACGTGCTGCGCGCACTGGAACGCGTCGGCAGCCGGCTGGAGATCCCGCCCAACCTGATCACCGCCCTCACCCAGTTCATGCGCACCCACACCGGTCCGGACGGCAGCCCCGTCTTCTCCGGCGGGCACTACTTCAAACCCGCCGACCCGGAGGACGAACTCACCCCGGAACAGCACCGGTTGGGCGTGGTCGACTCCTACTCCATGTCCGTCACGCTGTGCCTGGCGACCCTCGGCTTCCTCAAGGTCTACGAGACCAGCACCACCCGCCCCGAGGTGCGCAAGTCCATCGGGGAACTGCGCGAGGCCACCAACCTGCGGCTCACCGCCGCCATGATCAGCCTGCTGCGCTCCTTCACCGTCAACGTCTTCGACGCCGAGTCGGAGCAGGGCCGCCGCCTCATCCAGGTCATCGGGCAGGACAGACAGCCCGACCGGACCGTGCTCCAGCAGTTCTCCCGCCGCTTCCGCCCGCTGCGCGCCACCATCATCGAGAGCCTCCAGCGCGGCATCCAGGTCGACGAGAGCATCCGCGACGAGAGCCAGCTCTTCGAGTGCGGCTGGGCCTGGGGCGTCGTCAAGGACGCGCCGAAGATCACCGACCTGAGCGTCAAGGTCCCCGGGCAGAGCGACGGCATCGCCGACCGGCTGCCGTACGTGTACTTCACCGTCGTCGCCCTCGACGGCATCCAGGACCTTTTCTCCGAACGCACCCTGACCCTCGGCCTGCTGGACGCCGACCAGCAGAAACTCGCCGAGGCGTTACGGCTGCGCTGGGAACTCAGCCAGCAGTACTGGTCCGCCATCGCCCGCTTCGGCAGCGAACGCTGGCCGCTGGAGGACCTGCCCTGGCAGACCACCGGACTGCAACTGGAGTCGGAGTACTTCTCCCTCACCGTCGCCGCCATCCTCGTCCACGACCTGGTCCGCCGGAAGGCCACCGACGACGACCTCACCCGGACCGTCGCCATCATGGAACGCCTCGCCGACCGGGGCCGCGTCACCAGCCGGATGACCAGGGACGATCCCGCCGTACGGCTGCACAGCCCGGGCGTCACCATGCCGCTCGCCGGGTCGGAACGCTCCGGCGGCACCCTGCAGTGGCGGATGACCGACTTCTCCGCGCAGCTGCTCAAGCGGACCGTGCAACTCGCCGAGCTCTCCCGGAACATCGGCGCCCAGGACCGGCTGCTGCGGCTGGCGGAGCAGGCGTTCGAGCACCTGTGGAACCGGAGGATCGAGGACGGCGAGGGCACCGGCCTCTGGGACGACGTACGGGCCGTCTACCCGGAAGCGCGCGATGTCGCACCCCGCCTGTCCTGGAGCATCACCGAGCGCGTCACCGAATGCCTGGTCGCCGCCCGCAACCTCTACGAGCAGCAGCCCATCCGCAGTCCCGAGATCGCCCAGCTGGCACGGCAGTTGCTCAGTGAGGCCACGCATCTGTTCGGCAGGGAACAGCTGGAGGGGTCCGTCACCGCCGACGGCAGCCGGGGCCGGGCCATGCGCAGCATAGAGAGCCGTCTGGACCACGCCCGCAGCCTCGTCGACGACCGGCCCGCCACCGCGTTCGCCCTCGCCCTGCCCGTGCTGCGGGAACTCGACACCCTGGCCCAGGCCCGGAGCGCCGCCGCGCAGGAGGTGTAGCCGTGCTCGTCTTCGCCGCCTCCGACAAGGGAGGCACGGGCCGCTCGGTGACCAGCGCCAACCTGGCCTACCAGCGGGCCCTGGCCGGAGACCATGTGGCGTACGTGGACTTCGACTTCGGCTCGCCCACCGCCGCCGCCGTCTTCGACGTGCCCGGCGCGATGCGCGGCACCGAGGAACAGGGCCTGCACTCCTATCTGGAGGGCGCGATCACCGAGCCCGCCCGCATCGACGTGTGGCGGCAGACCGAGCACCCCCTGCTGCGGTCCCGGCCCAACCAGTCCGGGCGCCTGGTGCTGTTCCCCGGCGACGCGGGCGGCGGCGAGTTCGTCACCGACGAGCACGCCCTCGAACGCTGCGTCGACCTGCTGCTGCGGCTGAACGGCGAGTACGACCTGATCATGGTGGACCTCAGCGCCGGCCGCAGCTACGCCGTGGACATGGCCCTCAAGGCGACCGCGCACCCCCGGATGCGTCATGTCCCGTTCCGCTGGCTGGTCTTCCACCGCTGGACCCGGCAGCACGTCATCGCCGCCGCCGGACTCGTCCACAAGGACCACGGCATCATCAAGGGCGGCGTCGACCGCGGACACGACAAGGAGGCGCTGGAGGGCGCCATCCGCTTCGTCCGGGCCGCCGTCCCCGACCCCGAGTCCCCGCTGTGGTCGCACGGCACGCCCGCCCAGGCCGCCTGGATGCAGGCCTGCGACGAGGCGCTGCGCCGGCTCGCCGCCGACCACGGCATCGGCGACAGCGTGGTGCTCGGCGTCGTACCGCTGGAGCCCATCCTGCAGTGGCGCGAGCAGCTGATCACCGAGGAGGACGTGCTCGCCACGCAGATCGCCAACAAGGAGACGCTGGAAGCACTGGAGGAGATCGCCCGGAGCCTGACCGACGACTCCTGCTGGGGCCGGCCATGACGGACGCCGTGTTCAGCGAGACCACCGCCGAACCCCGCACCCGCGCGGTGCCGCTGGCCCATCTCTCGCTGGAGCTGGGCCACCTCTACATGGAGGACTTCGAGGCCGGGTCCGACCGGCTGCGGGAGCACTTCGCGAGCGTGCGCCCCTGGGCGGACGCCGCCCGCGCCGCCGTCACCGCCCGCACCCCGGGAGGGCGGCCCCGCATCAGCACCTGCTTCCTCGTCGACGACTACTTCACCCGCTTCTCCAGCCCCGCCGAACTCGTCCCCCTGCTGCGGGAGGAGGCCGAGCGGGCCGGGCTGAGCATCGACTACCTGGCCCGCGAGTCCGGCTGCGCCGTCGCCGGGAAGGTGCCCGTCGCGCAGGCGGTGGCCGGCCGGCTCGTCGAGGAACCCCCGCCCGGCAGCCACGGACTGCGCCCACCGGCCGCCGAGACCGGCTGGCTCGCCAACGGCGAACGCGGCACCGTCGCCCGCGCCCCGCAGGCGATGCAGCGGACCGCCGCCTGGCAGCCGCCCCGGGAGACCGCGGCCCGCCGTCACTCCGTCTTCCTCGACGTCGAACTGTGGAACGACACCGACGGGCAGCGCACCTGGTCCTGCCCCTTCCTCGCCGCGGTCTGGCAGCTCGCCCGGCTGGGGCTGCTGCGCGCCGAGGGCGAACCCGTCCTCGTCCCCGAACCGCACACCGGCCTGCCCGACGACTGGGACGACCTGCCGCCGGTCGTCCAACTCGCCCCCAAGGCCGCCGCGTTCACCGCGTATCGCACCTGCTCGGTGCTGCCCAACCGCTTCCTCCCCGTCGAGCACGCCGTCCGTGTCGTCCTCGACCAGACCGAGGTGGACCAGGAGGCGCTGCGCCAGGTCGCCGAGCGGGCCCAGGGGGAGAGCGTGACGCTCCCCGACCCGGTGGCCGAACGGATTTCGTACGTGTTCTACGAGGGGACCTGAGATGGGGGCGGGGGAGTCCGCGTCCACGTCCGCGTCCCGGGAGCAGGGCTGCGCGCCGCCTGTCGTGCTCGTCTGCGGCGAGATCCGCACCTGCCTGCTGCCCAGCCTCCAGGCGCTCGACAGCGGGGCCGCCGCCCAGCTCCTCGCCCTGCGCGCCGACGAACGCGTCCTGCTGTCCGAACGCCCCAACCTCCACGCCCGTTCCCCCGACACCCTCACCGGCGTCGACTGCCCGCTGCCCAGCGCCAACGGCGCCCGCACCCGTGCCGTCGGCACCGTCGCCGCACGGGCCGTGCTCACCGAGGGACGCGTCCTGCAGACCTCCGCCCACTGCGGCATCCCCGCCGCCGGCCCCGATCACCGCCAGCCCTGGGGCCACTACCTGGTCCGGCCCGCCGTGGTCGAGCCGCTCGGGAAACTCCCGCACGAGGCGGTGGCCCAAGGCATCCTCGACGGCGGGCGGCACGGCGACCTCGACCTCGGGCTGATCGCCGTCCAGCTGCTCACCCGGCTGCTGCGCAGTCCCCTGCTCGACCACCGGCCGCCCCTCAAGTCCCGGCCCACCCGCCTGCGTTGGGTCGCCCTGCCCACGGACGGAGACGGGCCTCCGGCGATCGAGCGGTTCACCGTCGCCGAGGACGAGCTGCGCACCGTACGCCTGAGAGTGCCCGAGGGAACGCCCGGCGCCGACCTCGCCGGACTCTGCGCCGACCTCGCCCTGCACGACTGGCTGCTCACCACCGTGGTGCGCGTCCTGGACGGCCTGCGCCTCGGCGGCCGGCCGACGATCGAGCGGCTGCGCCCGGCCGTCGACCATCTGCTGCACCTGTGGATGCCCCGCGCCCGGGTGACGAAGGAACTGGCCGCGCTGTGGGACCCGTTGGAGGAACAGCCCGGCTTCACCCGGCAGTGGCGGACCCTGGTGCAGCGCATCCGCGACCAGCTCACCCTGCACGCGATCCAGGCCCGGTACCGTGAGGTGGAACCGGCTCCCTGACCGGACGCGTCCAGCCTTGGCAGGCTCCGGCAAGCCCACGCACATCCCCGCACGCACCCCGATCCGACACGCATCCCAACGGGGGGAGAAGCGAGATGAGCACGGCACCATCACCCCAGCCCGGTATCCCGCACGTGCCGGCCGACGGTCCGCCCTGGCCCCGCAGACTCCTCGGCGGTGCCCTCCTGGGCCTCGTCGCCTGGGGCGTCGCCGCGCTGCTGAGCCCGGAGGACGGCACAGGCCGGCACCTCGCCGCGGCCGCCCTCTGCGCCGCCGCCGCGGTGGCCGTCCCGTACGTCCTGGGAGTGGACCGACGCCGGCAGGAGGAGGCTCACAGGGCGGAGGAGCTGACCCGGCGGGTGGACGAACATGGCGCATTTGCAAGGGAGTTGGTCCAGCAGTCGGTGGAGCATGCCCGGCACACGGACGAGTTGATCCGGCAGGGCGAGGAGCAGGCCCGTCGCGTAGAGGAACAGACCCGGCAGACCCGCGAGCTGGCCCGGCAGGCGGAGGAACACGCCCGGCGCACGGACGAGCTCGCCCAGCAGGCGCAGGAGCAGGCCCGCCGGATCGAGGAGCAGGCTCGCCGGGCCGAAGAGCACGACCGGCGTACGCAGGACCGGCTGCGGGAGATGGAAGGCGTACTGGCCGAGACCGCCGCCCTCGTGCGGGACGGGCTGCGGCCGCCCGACCGCCGTCCCGCGCCCTACCCGGCGCTGGACCGGGCCCGCATCGACAGCGTGCCCGAGCTGGCCACGAGCTTCGCGGAGGCCCTCGCCCCAGAGCCGCCGATCCTCCACACCTTCGTCCGCCTGGAGATGACACGGGTGGTCGGCGCCCTGGTGGAACTCACCAACCTCAGCGTCGAGTGCCCCGGCGAGAACCACGACTGGATGCTCGCCCTCACCCGTGCCGCCACCCGGTCCATCTGCGCCACCAGCACCTCCGTCGACCGCGAGTTCTGGAACAGCGAGCCCGCCACGCGCTACCTCAAGGCCCAGCAGGAGGCGATCGAGGAGCACGACGTACCCGTGCGGCGGCTGTTCCTGCTGGAGAGCGCCCGGGAACTCGGCGACCGGCTGCTGCGGTTGTGCGACGAGCAGGAGGCGCTGGACATCGAGGTGCGCGTCGCGGTCCTGCCCGAACTGCCGCCGCACCTCCAGCGCGGCTCCACCAACGACTTCATCGTCTACGACGAGGAGGTCTCCTACGAGATCGAGCAGGACCTGCGCGACGTCAACATCCGCACCCGGCTCATCGCGCGCCCCGATCACGTCCAGGACCGGGTCAGGCGCTTCCGGGAGTTGTGGGAGGCGAGCATGAGCGTGCGCGAACTGGAGGTGCGGATCGACAACGAGGCGGAGGACGCCTGGATGGTCGACCAGGGCTGAGCGGCGTACGAGGCCGGTACTCCCCCGGGAGTACCGACCGTGCCGCACCGCCCGTCGCAGTACCCCGAACCTCGCCCCCACGCCCGACGAAACGCCCTCCGGGTGCCGGGAGTCTGGAGACCGTTCCAGACACCCGAACCGGAGGGAGGCCCGTCTCATGGGGGCCGCAAGGACACTTTCGCCGAGGCGGCGTGCCGTGCCCTGGGTGGTGGTCGGCCTGTGGCTGGCCGCGCTCGTGGTGCTCGGGCCGCTCGCCAGCAAGTTCAGCGACGTACAGCAGAACCGTGCCGTCGACTATCTGCCCGACAGCGCCGACTCCACCCAGGTCGCCCGCATCCAGGACCAGCTGCCCGGCGGTGAGGCCACCGACCTGGTGCTCGTCTACCACCGGGACGGCGGGCTGACCGCCGAGGACAAGCGGACGGCCGGGGAGCAGATCGCCGAGGTCGAGGGCGCCTACGAGCTGACGGACCAGCCGCGCGGCATCCCGTCCGAGGACGGCAGCACCCTGATGTACCCGGTCTCCAGCACCGAGCCCGGCCAGGACGAGGAGGCCCGTAACGCCTTCGTCGACGGGGTGCGCGAGATCGCCGAGGGCGATGGTGGGCTGAGCGTCGAGGTCGGCGGGGCGGGCGCCCTCAACACCGACATGGGCAAGGTGTTCGAGACCATCGACGGCACCCTGCTGCTGGCCACCCTCGGGGTCGTCACCGTGCTGCTCGTGCTGATCTACCGCAGCCCGTTCCTGTGGGTGGTGCCGCTCGCCGTCGCGGGTGTCGCCGCGGCCCTGTCGATGGCGGCCGCGTACGGGCTGCACGAGCTGTTCGACGTCACCATCACCGGGCAGAGCGGCGGCATCATGACCGTCCTCGTGCTCGGCGCGGGCACCGACTACGCTCTGCTCCTCGTCTCCCGCTACCGGGAGGAACTGCGCCGCCACGAGCGGCCGTACGACGCCATGCGCACCGCCCTGCGCGGCTGCGGACCGGCGATCCTCGCCTCCTCCGGCACGGTGGCCGCCGGACTGCTCTGCCTGCTCGCCGCCGACCTCAACTCCAGCAGCGGCATGGGCCCGGTCGGCATGGTCGGCGTCCTCGCCGCCCTGGTCGCCATGACGACGCTGCTGCCCGCCGTGCTCGTGCTGCTCGGACGGCGCGTGTTCTGGCCGCTCATCCCCGCGTTCGGCAGCGAGCCGAAGGCCCGGCGGTCCCTGTTCGCCGCCATGGGTACGTCGGCCGCCCGCCGTCCCGCCGCCGTCCTCACCGGCGGTGCCCTCCTTCTCGGCGCGCTCGCGCTCGGCACCCTGAACCTCGACGGCGATCTCAAACAGGAGGACTTCTTCACCGGCCGGCCCGAGTCCATCACCGCGATGAGCACGCTCGCCGAGGCGTACCCCGAGCGCAGCAGCAGCCCCGTCACGGTGATGGCCCCCGCCGACCGCGCCGGCACCGTGCTCGCCCAGGCCCGCACCACCGCCGGGGTCGCCGACGCGACCGCCGGACGCAGCGGCGGCGAGTGGACCGAGATCTCCGTCTTCCCCACCGCCGCCCCGGAGTCGCCGGGAGAGACGAGGACCATCGAGGCCCTGCGTGACGCGCTCCACGACGACGGCGCCCACGTGGGCGGGCCCAGCGCCCAGCGGCTCGACCTCGCCGACAGCGAGGCCCGTGACCGCAAGGTGATCGTGCCGCTGGTGCTCGCCGCCGTGTTCGTCATCCTCGTCGCCCTGCTGCGCAGCCTCGTCGCCCCGCTGCTGCTGCTCGCCGCGGTCGTCGCGGTGTGGGGCGCGGCCCTCGGCATCGGCGGGCTGGTCTTCGAGCCATTGCTCGGATTCCAGGGCACCGACCCCGGACTCGGCCTGCTGTCCTTCGTCTTCCTCGTCGCCCTCGGCGTCGACTACGGCATCTTCCTGATGCACCGCATGCGCGAGGAGTCCCTGAACGGCGCCGAACCCGAGGCCGCCGCGCTCACCGCGCTGCGCACCACCGGCGGGGTCATCGCCTCCGCGGGCATCGTCCTTGCCGCGACCTTCGCGGTGCTCACCACCCTGCCGCTGGTCCCGCTGGTCGAACTCGGCTTCGTCATCGCCGTCGGCGTCCTGCTCGACACGTTCCTGGTGCGCACCTACCTGGTGACCACGGCGAGCGTGCTGCTGCGCCGCCGCATGTGGTGGCCGGGCCGCCTCTCCCGCGCCCCGCGTCCGGTACGGCCGGAAGGGCAGGAACGGCAGCCGGAACCGGTGTAGCGACCGGCGTACTCGCACCAGGACCGGCTGATCGCACCAAAGGGCGCCCCTCCCTCCCGGAGGGGCGCCCTCCTCCCGGAGGATGGACCCCGTGACCCCCGTGCAGGAAACGACGACCGCGGCCCCCGCACCGGGGCCCCCACCCCCGCGCCCCCGCATCGGCGAGCGGATCATGGCCGCGATCAACCGCGACCCCCTGACCGCCCCGCACGCCCTGCGCAACGACGCCGTCCTCGCCCTGCTCACCACCACCCACGCGATCGTCGTCGCCCTGCTCACCGACGAGGGGCGCCGCCCCGACGCGCTCGGCTGGACCCTGCTGCTCGCCGCCCAGATCCCGCTGGTGTGGCGGCGCCGCCGGCCGATGCTCGTGCTGGCCGCCGTCGTCGCACTGATCGGCCCGTACCACGCCCTGGACTTCAACCACGCCGCCCCGACCCCGGCCGCGTACGTCGCGCTCTACACCGTCGCCGTCACCAGCCGTCCCCTGCGGGCGCTGCTGACGGGCGGCATCGTGCTCGCCGTCCCGCTGACCGTCATGGTCGTCGTCAACACCCACCAGGCCGTGGAGCTGCTGCGGATCTCCGGCTGGGTGGTCGTCGTCATCTTCGTCGGCATCGACGTCCGCTTCTACCGCCAGTACGTCGCCGCGATCGTCGAACGCGCCGAACGCGCCGAGCGCACCCGGGAGGAGGAGGCGCGCCGCCGGGTCGCCGAGGAGCGCCTGCGCATCGCCCGCGACCTGCACGACCTGCTCGCCCACAGCATCACCCTCATCGGTGTGCAGACCTCCGTCGCCGCACACGTGCTGGCCGCCGACCCCGAGCGGCTCGACCGGCAGACGGTCGCCAAGGCCCTCGACGACATCGCCGAGACCTGCCGCACCGCCCGCGGCGAACTGCGGACGACCCTGGAGGTGCTCCGCGAGGCCGGCACCCCCAGCGACGGCCGCGACCCGCTGCCCGCCCTGGACGGCGTGTCCGACCTGGTGGAGGCCGCGCGCCTCGCCGGTGCCCGCGTCGAGCAGACCGTACGGCTCGGCCCGGTCCCGCCCGCCGTCGGCGCCGCCGCCTACCGCATCGTGCAGGAGGCCCTGACCAACGCCGTCCGGCACGCGGGCCCCGAGCCGTCCGTCCAGGTCACCCTGCACGAACAGGACGGCGCCCTGCACGTGTCCGTCACCGACGACGGCACCGGACCCGACCCCGGCGGCACCCCCGGCTTCGGCCTGGTCGGCATGCGCGAGCGCGCCCGCAGCGTGGGCGGCACCCTCGATGCCGGGCCGGGTGAGCAAGGCGGCTTCCGGGTGACCGCCGTGCTGCCCCTGTCGACCACCGACCGAACCCAAGCCCGAGGGACCCGATGACCATTCGTGTGCTGCTCGCCGACGACCAGACCCTCGTGCGGGAGGCGTTCGCGATGCTCGTCGAGTCGGCCCCCGACATGGAGGTGGTCGGGCAGGCCGCCACCGGCCGCGAAGCCGCCGACCTGGCCCGCGCCCGCCGCGCCGACCTCGTCGTCATGGACATCCGCATGCCCGACCTCGACGGCATCGAGGCCACCCGCCTCATCGCCGCCGACGACGACCTCGCCGGGGTGAAGGTCCTCGTCCTGACCACCTACGACACCGACGAGAACATCGTGGACGCGCTGCGCGCCGGCGCCTCCGGGTTCCTGGTCAAGGACACGCGGCCCGCCGAGCTCCTCGACGCCATCCGCACGGTCGCCGCCGGGGACGCGCTGCTCTCACCGGGGCCCACGGCACGGCTGATCGAGCGGTTCCTGCGCAGCCCGGCGCTTGAGGTGACCGCCGGTCCCGAGTGCCTGTCCGGCCGGGAGCGCGAGGTGCTCACGCTGGTCGCGCGCGGGCTCAACAACACCGAGATCGCCGAAACGTTGGGGCTGAGCCCGCTCACCGCGAAGACCCATGTGAGCCGCATGATGGGCAAGCTCGGCGCCCGCGACCGGGCCCAGCTGGTGATCGTGGCGTACGAGTCGGGGCTGGTGGCACCGGGGACGCTGTGAGCGTCGGCCACCCTGTCGGCCTCCCCGTCCGCCGCCCGTGCGTCACCCCGTCGGCCTCCCCGAAGGGACTCCGAGCCCATGCCCCTGCACGCCCTCGTCCTCACCGCCGCCGCCCTGCTGACCCCGCTCACCGCCCCGCACCACCCCGAGCCGAAGTGCACCTCCTCCGTCCCGTACGTCTCCGGGCAGGGCGGCTACACCGCGTACCGCATCCCGGCGACGGTCCGCACCATCCGCGGCACGATCCTCGCCTTCGCCGAGGGCAGACGGGACGGGGTGGGCGACACCGGCGACATCGACGTCGTCGTGCGCCGCTCCACCGACGGCGGCTGCACCTGGGGCCCGCTGACCGTCGTCGCCGCCGGGAACGGCGACACGCGCGGCAACCCGGCCCCGGTGGTCGACCCGCGTACGGGCAGGATCGTCCTGGTCACCTGCTCCAACGCCGGTGATGTGACGGAGGCGCAGATCATGCGGGGCGAGGTCCCGCCGGAGCGGGGCCGCAGGGTGTTCGTCCAGCACAGCGGGGACGACGGGCGCAGCTTCACCCCGCCGCGCGAGATCACCGACCGGGTCAAGCCGGACGGCTGGCGCTGGTACGCCACGGGCCCCGGCCACGCCCTGGCCCTCACCCGGGGCCCGCACGCCGGCCGCCTCGTCGTCCCCGCGAACCACTCCGCCGCCCCACCCCCCGGCTCCGGGGACACCGGCCGCGAACCCCGCTACTACGGCGCCCACGCCCTGCTGAGCGACGACGGCGGCCACACCTGGCGCCTGGGCTACATCGACGCCGTGTACGACGGCCGCGTGAACGCCAACGAGTCGACGGCGGCCCAACTCCCCGACGGCCGCGTCTACTTCAACGCCCGCGACCAGCAGGGCACGGACCCGGGGCACCGCCTGGACGCCCACTCGGCGGACGGCGGGGAATCACTGGTGAGTCCCCTGGCTCCGCAACCGAGCCTGGACGAGGCGCCGGTCGTGCAGGGCAGCGTGCTCCAACTGCGCGGTCTGCGGGCCCCGTTGCTCTTCTCCGCACCCTCCGTCCCCACCTCCCGCGAGGCGATGGCGGTCTGGAGCAGCAGGGACGAAGGGGTGACCTTCCACAAGGAGGTGACGCTCAGCGGGCAGCGGGCGGCGTACTCGGACCTGGTGCCGCTGGACGCCGATGGCCGGACGGCCGGGATCCTGTACGAGACGGGGGCGGCCGAACCGTACGAGACGATCGAGTTCCGCAGGCTGCCGCTCTAGAGGGTGTGATGCAGCCAGCGCTGGATCGTGGTGTTGATGCTGCCGGGCAGCGCGCTGAGGCTGTCGATGGCCTCGCGGTCCTCGGGCCGGGGTGGGATGCCGGCGGCGGTCAGGGCGGCGTGCAGCTCCAGACGGCGGCGGTCGCGCGGGTCGATGCCGAGGTGGACGTCGAGATCGGCGTCGAGGTCCATCCGCTCGGCCGGGTTCGGCGGGGGCAGCAGGTAGTCGCCGTCGCGGTACTCGAAAGTGGTGGCGGTCATGGCGGTCTCCTCACCCAGGGGTGTCGGTTGTGCAGGAGAGGAGGGCGGGGAGGGGGCGGCCGGTTGCGGCGGGGGCGAAACGTCACGCCAAAGGAGCCATCGACAGTTCATCGTCCGGTCCGACGAGCGGAGTGGGAGCAGGCGGTGGGTGGCTACCTTCGGCGCCGTGCCGTAGACCGATGGCCGACAGCGGAACGGGGGCGGGGTCGGCCACGGTGGGCGTATGGAGAACACGGGGAACACACAGCGCGGGGCAGGGATCAGCAGGGCACGCTTCCTGGCGGGGGCGGCGGCGGTGGGAGTCGCGGGGGCGGTGGGGACGGCGGGCCGGGCGCAAGCGGTGCCGGCGACGGCGACGGATCCGGGGAACCGTCCGGGCGGTCTGCGTCGCCACGGCGTCGTCTACACGGTCGGGGCGGGTGAGACACCGGGCACCGCGTGGAGCGCGCGCCGGATGCGTGCCGACGTCCGTGCCATCCGCGACGAACTGCACGCCGACACGCTCGACGTCACCGGCGACGGGGTGGAGCGCCTCACCGCGACCGCCGCCGAAGCCGCCGAACGGGGGCTGCACGTCTGGCTCCAGCCGACCCTCGGTGACGTACCGCAGCGGGACATCCTCGAACACCTCGCGGAGACAGGCCGGTTCGCGGAGCGGCTGCGCAGGCAGGGGGCGAGCGTGGAGCTGAGCGTGGGCTGCGAGTTCTGGCTGTTCGTGCCGGGGATCATCCCGGGGGAGACGGCGGTGGAGCGCATCGAGAACATCCAGAACGGCACGGTGGACTGGGAGTCGGCGCTGCGCTGCCTGGACCGTTTCACCGCGAGGGCGGCGGCGGTCGGCCGCTCGGTCTTCGGGGGCCGACTCAGCTATGCCGCCGCGCAGGACGACCGGGTCGACTGGACCCTCTTCGACGTCATCGGCATCGACTACTACTCGTACCACCCCCGCCCCCAGGACTACGTCCGCGAGCTGCGCCGCTACCTGCGCTGGGGCAAGCCCCTCGCCATCACGGAGTTCGGCACCTGCGCGTACGTGGGCGCGCCGAAGGCGGGCGGCATGGCCTGGGACGTGGTGGACCACGACAAGGAGCCCCCGGAGATCAAGGGCGACCTGGTCCGCAGCGAGCGCGTGCAGGCCGAGTACGTGACGGACCTGCTGGACGTCTTCGAGTCGATGGGCCTGTACGCGGTGATGGCCTTCGAGTTCATCGCCGCCGACGCCCCGCACCGCCCGGACGACCCGCGCCACGACCTGGACATGGCGACGTACGCCATCACCAAGACCCTCAAGGACGACCCGGACGACCCGTCCTCGGACTGGCACTGGGAGCCGAAGCAGGCGTTCCACGCACTGGCACGGAGGTACGAGAGGGCGGCGGGGAGGGCGTAAGGACAACCGCTCTCCGACATCCAAAGAACCCGTTGCAAAGAAAGCGTTGCAACGGGTTCTTTGGATGAGTAGTCTCGGGGTCATGAAGGAGTCCCAGGACCCGCAGGAGGTCCGCAGCCTCGACGCCCGCTCGCTGCGGGGCCTCGCCCACCCCCTGCGCATGCAACTGCTCAACGCCCTCCGCCGGGGCGGTCCGGCGACGGCCTCCCAACTCGCCGCGAAACTGGGCGAGTCCAGCGGTGCCACCAGCTACCACCTGCGTCAGCTCGCCGCCCACGGCTTCGTGGAGGACGCGCCGGAGCACGGGAAGGGGCGCGAACGGTGGTGGAAGGCGGCCCATCTGGGCGTCCGCTTCGACGGCAAGCTCTTCGAGGACCGTGACCCCGAAGTGCGCGGCGCCGCCGACCTGTTCATGCACGAGGTGGCCAACCAGCACACCCGGGAGCTGGCCACCTGGCTCGGCACCCGCGACGACTGGTCCGAGGAGTGGCAGCGCACGTGGGACATGAGCGACTGGACGCTCAGCCTCACGCCGGAACTGGCCCGCGAGCTCATCGAGAAGATGCACGACCTGGTGGAGACCTATCGCGTCCAGGCCCCCGCCGAGGGCACCCCGGGCGCCGAGCAGGTACGCCTCCACTCCCACGTCATGCCCATCCACACGGACTGAGAGGCAGCCCGAGCGATGCATCCCGAGACCCACCTCGCCCTGCACCACCTCCGCGCGGCCGAACTCCGTACGGGCGCCGAGTCACACCGACTCGCCAGGCAGCACCCTCGCACCCACCTCCGCACCCGCCTCGGCTGGACCCTCGTGGAACTGGGCCTGCGCCTGGCCACCAAGGATCAGAAGGTGCCGACTCGGTCGGTCGTGGTGGCCAGGGTGGTGTAGGGACCCTCGGCCAGCTTCCGAGCGTGCATGGAGGTCAGCCGTACGGCGAAGTGTGCTGCGGCAGCGGCGGCGACGGCGAACAGCAGGTCGACGACGATGTACAGCCCCACGGCGTTGCGCAGTTCGAGCGGTGAGTCGGCCTGGTCGAGGCGGCACCCCACATGTCGGCGGCGATGCGGTACGGCATCCAGAGGTTCGCCACGGGAATGAACCAGAACCTGCCCCGCCCGCTCGTACAGCGAGTACGGGCTGAACGAACGACTGACCCGCGGAGATCTCACGTCGGTCCAGAGCGGTGCGGGGAGGGAGGACGGGCGTCGAGGGCTCGATGAGGTAACGCCACTCCTGGCTTCCGGGTGATCGCTGATACAGTCGCGCGGCTCATGCGAATCTCCACGTCACTCCGTACGCACCCCGCCGTGCTCGCCATTCCCTTTGTCGGGGTCTTCTTCTGCTATGTCTTTCTGACCAGCACCCGGCGTATCGAGCACCTCGTAGATCTGCCCTGGGCGGCGCAGGCGGCGTCGTACGCGGTGCACGCGCCGTTCCCCATGGCTGCTGCGGCCGCGGCCGGGCTGAGTGCTGTGGAGGCGACCCGGCTCAAGGCGCTGGGCACATGGGAGTTGGGCAGCGCCAAGCCCACCTGGCGTATTGCAGTGCAGCCCATCCTGATCACGGTCGGGTCGCTTTCGGTGCTGACCGCCGGTGTCATGGCAGGCGGGCTGTGGGTGGTCGGCGTCTTCCCTGATCTGTACGCGCTGCAGCTCATGGGCATCGTGGTGGTCCTGCTCACCGCCCACGCCGTCATCGGATTCGTCATCGGGTACAGGCTTCACGCGCTGTACTCCGCGCCCCTTGTGGCGGTGGCGGTCTTCACCGGCATCAGCTTTCCGCTCGGTACGGACCGCTTCTGGGCGCACCATGTCACCGGGTCGATCGGCTGGGTGGGATTCGGCGAGGCGTACTCGCCGGCCATGACGGCAGCCGCGATTCTTCCCACGGCCGGTCTGGCCATTGCCTGCGTCGCACTGGCGGGCCCCCGCCGCATCCATGTCCGCTCGGTCGCCCTGGCACTCGTCGTCGCCGTCGGCGGCCTGCTCGGCGCCTACGGCATCACCATGGACTGGCGGTCGGTTCCCCCGACCTCCAAGGGACTGGCCCCTGTGACCTGTTCGGGGAACAAGCCCACGCTGTGTCTGCCGGAGGCCGGATCCGATCACCTCGGCGAAGTCCGGGCCAGGCTCGCGGAGATGACGGGCCGCTTGAAGGCACGGGGCATTATCGCCCAGGAACCCCGGCGTATCACCGACAGCGCCGTGGCGGACGTTCCCCAGATCGACACGACCGGACGGGACTGGACACTCGCCCTCGGCCCGGGCGACGCGGACCAGGTTCTCCGGGAGAACATCGCCATCTCCGTCGTCGGCATGCCCTGCGAGAAGCCGGACTGGGACATCCTGCACTTCAACACCCTCTGGGTGGCCCAGACGATCGGCGTAGAGGACGACTACCTGGCGTGGCTCTCCCGGGAGACCCAAGAGTTCAGCCAGGGCCAGACCAGGGATCAGCTCCTGACCGAGACAGCCCGAGTGAGCAAGCTGCCTCCGCAGGAACAGAAGGCCTGGTATGCGCAGCAGCTCCGGTCCGCCTGCCAGGCAGGTCGCTGAACATGATCTGGTGGCTGCGTCAGCGGGGAGCTCTCGGACTGCTGCCCGGCGCACTGCTCGCCTTCGTCCTGGGCGTCGGCGTGACCGGCGGTGTGACCCTCGTCCTCCCCGCGTTCATCGGGCACTACGCGACGGTTACGGAGCTCAGCAACTTCGTGTCCCTCATCCCGAGCGTCTGCCTGATCGCCTGCCTCGAGAGGCGCATGTCCCCGGTGGAACGCTCCGCCGTCCGCCGACTCGACGCCAGGGACGTCACGCTGGTGTCCGGCTGCGCGCTGCTCGCCACAGCGTCGGCCGCGGCCCTGGCCCTCCTGGGCTCGGCGGCCGCGCTGACGGCCGCCCGGAACAACCTGCTGTTCTGTGGACTCGCCCTGGGCGCCTGGCCCTTGATGGGACACCGTGCGCCGTTGCTCTCCGTCTTCTGGATGATCCAGGCCATGTTCCTCGGCGGCCGGACCCGCGACGACCCCTACCCCTGGGTGATCGTCACCGAGGAGTCCCACGTCCCCCATGCCGCCCTCGGCGCCGCCGCCGTCTTCCTGACCGGGCTTGTCTCTCTCATCTGCTTCGCACCGAGGACCGACCGATGACTCTGCTGCTCCACCGCGTCACCTTCCGCTACCGCCGCTGGGACCGCCCCGTTCTCTCCGACTTCAGCTACGAAGTGCCGGACGGCGGGCTGACGATCCTGCTCGGCCCCAACGGAGCGGGCAAGTCGACCATGCTGTCCCTCCTGGCCGGGACGGTGAGTCCTCTCGCCGGGCGCGTCCTTCTCGCCGACTCGTCCCTCAGCTCCGCCAGCCGTGAATACCGCCGCCACGTGGCCTGGCTGCCCCAGCGGGTGCCGACGTCACGGCAGCTCACCGCCCGCGAGTACGTGGCCTACGTCGCCTGGCTGAAGGGCGAGAACCGCACCAGCGCGTGGCAACGCGCGGGAACCGTCCTCGACCAGGTGGGCCTCGCGGAGCAGAGCGGCCAGAAGACGGCCAAGCTCTCCGGGGGCCAACTCCGCCGTGTCGGCATCGCCTGCGCGCTCGCCCACGACGCCCGCGTCATCCTCCTCGACGAGCCCACGGCCGGCCTCGATCCCCACCAGCGCACGGTGTTCCGGGACGTGGTGCGGAAGGTCGCCGCGCGGATCCCGGTGCTGATGTCCACCCACGACATCGCCGACCTCGCCGACGAGGCGGACACCGTCTCCCTCATGGACCGTGGCCGCATTCTCCACCACGGTGGAACCCAGAGCTTCCTGGACCACGCACGCCCCGACGCAGCGCCGGGCCGCCAGGCCGAGTCCGCGTACTCCGTTCTCATGGGGCTCGACGGCACCCCCTGATCAGGTGCGCGCCCCAACGGTACGTATGAACTCCGTCCAGGCCGCCGACCCGACGACGATCACTGGACCGCCGTCCACCTTGCTGTCCCGGACGGGTACGACGCCGGGCAGTTCGGAGGCGACTTCCACGCAGCTGCCTCCGTTGCCGTCGCTGTACGTGCTCTTGCGCCAACGGGCGTTGCTCAGGTCGTACTCGCGCATCGTCTGTGGTCCTTCGTGGCCGATTCGATCAGGGCCAGGGACGCCTCAGGGGACAGCGCGGCGGCCCTGAGCAGATCGTATGCCGCGTGTGTTCGCTTCACCACGGCAGGATCGTCGAGCAGGTTCCCCGAATACACGGCTTCTGTATAGGCAGTTGGCGGCGCGTCGTCGAACTCCATGAGCACCACCATCCCGTTCATGAGCGCGTACGCCCCCGCCACGGTCGGCAGTACCTGAACCACCGCCGTGCGCGCACGTGCGACCGCCGCCACGTGCTCGAGCTGCTCAGCCATCACCGCGTGCCCGCCGACCGGAACGCGGAGCACGTTCTCGTGGAGGATCACCCAGTACTTCGGGCGGGTCGCGTCCTTGAGGATCCGGGCTCGCTCGATCCTGCCGGACACCTTCTCCTCGATGTATTCGTCCGGAGCGAGCGGATTCATGGCGAGCGTGACCGAGCGTGCGTACTCCGGGGTCTGGAGAAGTCCCGGCACCAGCGTGGGCGCGAACTCGGAGATACTCGTCGCCAGCGCTTCCAGCTCGGCCGCCCTCGCGAAGTAATCCGCATACCGCCGATCGTCAATCAGCTTCCTGCACAGCCGCTCGAAAATACCGTCGGTTTGCAGGATCTCGTCGATCCGCTGGGCCACGTCCAATTGCGGTTTGCGAATGGCCTGTTCGAACTGGCCGATATAGCCGCCCGACACGAACACCCGCGCACCCAGCTCCACCTGCGTCAGCCCGGCCTCCTCCCGCCGGCGCTTGAGCTCCGCGCCGAAGAACTCCCACGCCGCCTGGCGCGAACCGTTGGCCATTGATCAACCCCTTTGTGCAGCACGGTAGTTGTAGTGCGCAAAACTCTTCCGAGTGTAGGGGCGGAGCCGCACCGTTGGGGTGTGATGAGTGAAAGTCGAAAAGGGAGGGGATCAGCGTGACGGCACGACACTCGGCGTTCTGCGTCGAAGAAGCGGAGGAAGTGGTGAAGGAATTGCGGGCGGCACTCGCGAAGGCCGGAATTACTCTGCCGTCACTCGGGTTGGACCCGGTGAGTCTTGCGCGAGAGGCGCCCTGTCCGCTCGTGGAATTGGGGCGGTGTTCCGTGGAGACGGCACGGCGACTCGCGGGGGTGGTGGCGTGAGGCCGCCTGTCGGATCCCTCGTCGTGGACACCCGGAGCGAACGGGTCGGGGTCGTCATGGGGCATCAGGGACCCTACGTCCAGCTCAGACCGTACGGCGGCGGCAAGGAGTGGGACGCCGACCCCGGCGCCGTACGGCAGGCGACCCCCGCCGAGCGGCTGCGCGCGGCGACGGCGTACGCCAATGCCCGGAGTCGCGGTGAGGTGCCCTGAGCGTGGGCGACAATGGGTGCCATGAGTCTGTTCCGCGACGACGGCATCGTGCTGCGCACCCAGAAGCTGGGTGAGGCGGACCGGATCATCACCTTGCTCACACGCGGTCACGGACGCGTACGCGCCGTGGCGAGAGGCGTGCGCCGGACGAAGTCGAAGTTCGGTGCGCGCCTCGAACCGTTCTCGCACGTCGACGTGCAGTTCTTCGCCAAGGGGAGCGAGCTGGTCGGGCGCGGACTGCCGCTGTGCACGCAGAGCGAGACGATCGCGCCGTACGGTGCCGGGATCGTCAGCGACTACGCCCGGTACACCGCCGGGACGGCCATGCTGGAGACCGCCGAGCGGTTCACCGATCACGAGGGTGAGCCGGCGGTGCAGCAGTATCTGCTGCTCGTGGGTGCGCTGCGGACCCTCGCCCGGGGCGAGCACGCGCCCTCCCTCGTCCTCGACGCGTTCCTGCTGCGGTCCCTCGCCGTCAACGGGTACGCCCCCAGCTTCGGTGACTGCGCGAAGTGCGGGATGCCCGGTCCGAACCGGTTCTTCTCGGTCGCCTCCGGTGGTTCCGTCTGCGGGGACTGCCGAGTGCCCGGCAGCGTCGTACCCTCGCCGCAGACCCTGGAACTCCTCGGTGCGCTGCTCACGGGAGACTGGGAGACCGCGGACGCGTGCGAGCCGCGGTATGTGCGGGAGGGGAGCGGGCTGGTGTCCGCGTACCTGCACTGGCATCTGGAGCGGGGGCTGCGCTCGCTCCGGTACGTCGAGAAGTAAGCGCAAGTCGTTTAAGGAGACGAGAGACACATGGCCGTACGCGGGTTCCTGGGGCGTCAGCGCCGGGAGTACAGGACGCCGGAACCGCACCCCTCCGGCGCGCGGCCGCCGAAGCTCCCCGGGGAGCTGGTCCCGAACCATGTGGCGATCGTCATGGACGGCAACGGGCGCTGGGCCAAGGAGCGCGGGCTGCCGCGGACCGAGGGGCACAAGGTCGGGGCCGAGCGGGTGCTGGACGTGCTCCAGGGCGCCATCGAGATGGGCGTGGGGGCGATCTCGCTGTACGCCTTCTCCACCGAGAACTGGAAGCGGTCGCCGGACGAGGTGCGCTTCCTGATGAACTTCAACCGTGACTTCATCCGCAAGACCCGGGATCAACTGGACGAGCTGGGGATCCGGGTGCGGTGGGTCGGGCGGATGCCCAAGCTGTGGAAGTCCGTCGCCAAGGAGTTGCAGGTCGCTCAGGAGCAGACCAAGGACAACGACCGGCTGACGCTGTACTTCTGCATGAACTACGGCGGGCGCGCGGAGATCGCGGACGCGGCGCAGGCGCTTGCGGAGGATGTGCGGGCGGGGCGTCTCGATCCGTCCAAGGTGACGGAGAAGACGTTCGCGAAGTATCTGTACTACCCGGACATGCCGGATGTGGATCTGTTCCTGCGGCCCAGTGGCGAGCAGCGGACCTCCAACTATCTGCTGTGGCAGAGCGCTTACGCCGAGATGGTCTTCCAGGATGTGCTGTGGCCGGACTTCGACCGGCGTGATCTGTGGCGGGCGTGCCTGGAATTCGCCTCGCGGGACCGGCGGTTCGGTGGGGCCATCCCGAACGAGGAACTGCTGGCCATGGAGGGCAGGCAGCAGTCCTGACGGACGGTACGATCCCGCCTCATGGTCATGGACATGGGGCGGGATGCCGCGCAGGACGAGAGCGTGGTCGAACTGACATACCAGCCGACGGTGGGGGACCTCACCCAGGCGCTGTGGGCGCGGCTACGGGCCAGCCGGGCGGGACGTTTCCAGCGGTGGATGCCCGGCATCGCCGCGGTGCTGGCCGCTCTGTACGCGGCCCTCGCCCTTGCGGGCGGTGACTGGGAGCCCTTGTTCTTCGTCTGGATGCTTTTCCTGGCCGTCCTGGCACCGCTCACGCCCTGGCTCCAGGCCCGCCAGTTCCAGCGTCTCGCCGCACGGCAAGGCACGTTCCGCGTGGCGGTGTCGGACGCCGGGCTGAGCGTGGTCACCGACACCAGCACGACGACGATGAACTGGCTGGCGATGCCGCGCTTCGCGGAGACCCGTGATGTGTTCGTCCTGCTCAGCGGCGACAACAAGGCCGTCGGCGTGACCGTGCTCCCCAAGCGGGGGATTCAGGGCCCGGACGGCGCCGACCGGCTGCGGGCGGTCCTGGACCGCCATCTGACCCGCGTCTGAGAGCCGGGCTCAGTCCTGAGAGCCGGGCTCAGCCCTTCGCCGCCCGCGCGCACTCCGCGCACGTGCCGAAGATTTCCACCGTGTGGGCCACGTTGACGTAGCCGTGTTCCGCGGCGATGGCCTCCGCCCACTTCTCCACCGCGGGGCCTTCCACCTCCACCGCCTTGCCGCAGCCGCGGCAGACCAGGTGGTGGTGGTGGTCGCCGGTGGAGCAGCGGCGGTAGACGGACTCGCCGTCGGCGGTGCGCAGGACGTCGACCTCGCCGGCGTCGGCGAGGGACTGCAGGGTGCGGTAGACCGTGGTGAGACCGACCGAGTCGCCCTTGTGCTTGAGCATGTCGTGGAGTTCCTGCGCGCTGCGGAACTCGTCGACCTCCTGGAGCGCAGCCGCCACTGCGGCACGCTGCCGGGTGGCGCGGCCCTTCACGGGCGGTCCTGCGGTCGTCACCGGTTGCCTCCTCGCCTCTGCTACTGCCCGGGCCATTGTGCCAGCCCGGACAGAGCGCGGTCGGACGTCGCTCAGACGCCGACCTCGTCCCCGGACTTCCGGGTGGCCGGAATCGTGCACTCCGCGGGGTCTCCCGTGGGGTGCGCCGCGGCCAGCGCGCGGGCACGGCGGCGGGCCAGCGGGGTGGCCAGCGCCGTGAGGGCGATGAACGCGGCGATGGTCAGCAGCACGATCGTCGCGCCGGGCGGAACGTCCTGGTAGTACGAGGTGACCGTGCCGCCGAGGGTCACGCTCACGCCGATCGCGACGGAGATCGCGAACGTGGCCGCGAAGCTGCGGCTGAGCTGCTGGGCCGCCGCGACGGGTACGACCATCAGCGCGCTCACCAGGAGCAGGCCCACCACGCGCATCGCGACGGTCACCGTCACCGCCGCCGTGACGGCCGTGAGCAGGTTCAGCAGCCGCACCGGCAGGCCGGTGACCCGAGCGAACTCCTCGTCCTGGCTGACCGCGAACAGCTGGCGGCGCAGCCCGAGTGTGACGAGGACCACGAAGGCGGCCAGGACGCAGATCGCCGTGACGTCGGACTCGGAGACCGTCGAGAGCGAGCCGAAGAGGTACGACGTGAGGTTCGCGTTGGAGCCGCCGGGCGCGAGGTTGATGAGCATGACGCCGCCCGCCATACCGCCGTAGAAGAGCATGGCGAGGGCGATGTCGCCGCGGGTGCGGCCGTACCAGCGGATCAGCTCCATCAGGACCGCGCCGAGCACCGAGATCAGCGTGGCCACCCAGACCGGCGACCAGGACAGCAGGAAGCCGAGGCCCACGCCGGTCATCGCCACATGGCCGATGCCGTCGCCCATGAGGGCCTGGCGGCGCTGGACGAGGTAGATGCCGACCGCGGGGGCGGTGATGCCGACGAGGACGGCCGCCAGCAGGGCCCGCTGCATGAAGGCGTAGTTCAGGATTTCCATCAGCTCAGCAGTCCCGTACGGATCGGTTCGGCGCCCGCGGGTGCGTGCGGGTGGACGTGGTCGTGGCCCGGCAGAGCGTGCTGGCCGACGGCCTTCGGCGGCGGGCCGTCGTGGACGACGCAGCCGTCGCGCAGGACGACCGCGCGGTCGATCAGCGGCTCCAGCGGGCCCAGTTCGTGCAGGACGAGCAGCACGGTGGCGCCCTCGGCGACCTGGCGCCGCAGGGTCTTCGCGAGCACTTCCTGGCTGGCGAGGTCCACGCCCGCCATCGGCTCGTCCATGATCAGCAGTTCGGGTGCGGCGGCGAGCGCGCGGGCGATCAGCACCCGCTGGTGCTGGCCGCCGGAGAGCGCGTCGACCGGGTCCTTCGCCCGGTCCGCCATGCCGACCAGCTCCAGGGCGTGCCGTACCGCCTCGCGGTCGGCCTTGCGGAAGACGCCGAAGCGGGTGCGGGCCAGGCGGCCCGAGGAGACGACCTCGGTCACCGTGGCCGGGACGCCGCCCGCGGCGGTCGTGCGCTGCGGCACGTAGCCGACGCGCGCCCAGTCGCGGAAGCGGCGGCGCGGGGTGCCGAACAGCTCGATCTCGCCGGCGCTGACCGGCACCTGGCCGATGATGCCGCGTACGGCCGTCGACTTGCCGGAGCCGTTGGCGCCGAGCAGGGCGACGACCTCACCGCGGTGCACGGTGAGGTCGATGCCGCGCAGGACGGGCCGCGAGCCCAGCTCGGCGCGGACGCCGCGCAGGGTGATGACGGGCTCGGTCATGCCGTCCTCCTTCGGGTCGTTCACTTGGCTCCCAGGGCCGACCGCAGGGCCTTGAGGTTGGCTTCCATCACCTGGAAGTAGTCGTCGCCGCGGGACGTGTCGGTGATGCCCTCGACCGGGTCGAGGACGTCGGTCTTGAGGCCGGCGTCGTTCGCGAGGGTCTTGGCGGTCTTGTCGCTGACGAGGGTCTCGTAGAAGACGGTGTTCACGCCGTCCTCCTTCGCCATCTGCGACAGCTCCTTCACCCGGGCCCCGCTGGGCTCGGACTCGGGGTCGAGGCCGGTGATGGACTCCTCGATCAGGCCGTAGCGCTCGGCGAGGTAGCCGAAGGCGGAGTGGGTGGTGATGAAGACGTCGGTGTCGCGGTTCTCCAGGCCGGTGCGGAATTCTGCGTCGAGGCCGGTCAGCTTCTTGACCAGCGCCTCGGTGTTCTTCTGGTAGTCGGCGGCGTGGTCCGG
The DNA here is from genome assembly GCF_025290915.1 of Streptomyces sp. 15-116A. Classification (GTDB taxonomy): domain Bacteria; phylum Actinomycetota; class Actinomycetes; order Streptomycetales; family Streptomycetaceae; genus Streptomyces. The sequence continues at coordinate 43,698 of NZ_JAOCQE010000012.1, forward strand.
GTCGGCCTTCTCGAAGGCCGCGCCGACGCCCTCGGCGACCTCGGCGTACTTCACCGGGTCGAGCCAGATGTGGGGGTCCTTGCCGCTCTCGCCCTCATGGGCGTGGTCGTGGCCTTCGTGCTCGCCGGCGTGGTCGCCGGTCTCCGTGCCGTGTTCTTCGAGGGAGGTGAGCGTGGCGGCGTCGATCTTCGTCTTCACTCCGGACTGGCCGATGGCCTCGTCGACGGAGGGCTGCAGGCCCTTGAGGTAGAGCGCCGCGTCGGTCTCCTCGAGCTGCGCGGTCTGCTTCGCGCTGATCTCCAGGTCGTGCGGCTCCTGGCCGGGCTGGGTGAGGCTGGTGACGTTCACATGGTCGCCGCCGATCTGCTCGGCGAGGAACGCCATCGGATAGAAGGAGGCGACGACGTCGAACTTCTCGGTGTTGCCCGCGGCGGCGCTGTCGCCGGCGCAGCCGGTCAGGGTGCCGAAGCCGAGAGCGGTGACCGCGGTGAGCGTGGCCGCGGGTATGAGGCGTCGTCGTACGTTCATGACACTCATTTTCAAATGAGATGGAAACCGTTGTCAACAAAGCAGGTGGGGGCCCGTGCGGGAGGCGCTCAAGGGGGTCCCGATTTGGTCGAGGGGCAGGCCGCGCCGGTAACCTGAAGCATTCGCTGGAAGCATCTCGCTTCGTCGCCCGTCGTCGTAATGAAGAGAGCACCGTGGCCGCCGACAAGATCGACACCATCGTCAGCCTGAGCAAGCGCCGTGGCTTCGTATTCCCCTGCAGTGAGATCTACGGCGGCCAGCGGGCCGCCTGGGACTACGGGCCCCTGGGTGTCGAGCTCAAGGAGAACCTCAAGCGCCAGTGGTGGCGCTACATGGTGACGTCGCGCGAGGACGTCGTCGGTATCGACTCGTCCGTGATCCTGGCCCCCGAGGTGTGGGTGGCCTCGGGCCACGTCGCCACCTTCACGGACCCGCTCACCGAGTGCACCTCTTGCCACAAGCGGTTCCGCGCGGACCACCTGGAAGAGGCGTACGAGGAGAAGAAGGGCCGGGCCCCGGAGAACGGCCTCGCCGACATCAACTGCCCGAACTGCGGTACGAAGGGCCAGTTCACCGAGCCCAAGCAGTTCTCCGGCCTGCTGTCGACGCACCTCGGTCCGACCCAGGACTCCGGCTCCATCGCCTACCTGCGCCCCGAGACCGCGCAGGGCATCTTCACCAACTTCGCCCTGGTGCAGACCGCTTCGCGCAAGAAGCCGCCGTTCGGCATCGCGCAGATGGGCAAGTCCTTCCGCAACGAGATCACGCCGGGCAACTTCATCTTCCGGACGCGTGAGTTCGAGCAGATGGAGATGGAGTTCTTCGTCAAGCCGGGCGAGGACGAGAAGTGGCACGAGTACTGGATGGAGCAGCGCTGGAACTGGTACACCGGCCTGGGTCTCCGTGAGGAGAACATGCGCTGGTACGAGCACCCGAAGGAGAAGCTCTCCCACTACTCCAAGCGCACCGCCGACATCGAGTACCGCTTCCAGTTCGGCGGCAACGAGTGGGGCGAGCTGGAGGGTGTCGCCAACCGCACCGACTACGACCTCGGCGCCCACTCCAAGGCCTCCGGCCAGGACCTGTCGTACTTCGACCAGGAGGCCGGCGAGCACTGGACGCCGTACGTCATCGAGCCGGCGGCCGGTGTGGGCCGGGCCATGCTCGCCTTCCTGCTCGACGCGTACGTCGAGGACGAGGCGCCCAACGCCAAGGGCAAGATGGAGAAGCGCACGGTGCTGCGCCTGGACCACCGGCTCGCCCCGGTGAAGGTCGCGGTGCTCCCGCTCTCCCGCAACCCGGAGCTGTCCCCGAAGGCCAAGGGTCTCGCGCAGGCCCTGCGCCAGCACTGGAACGTCGAGTTCGACGACGCGGGCGCCATCGGCCGCCGCTACCGCCGCCAGGACGAGATCGGTACGCCGTTCTGCGTCACTGTCGACTTCGACACCCTGGACGACAACGCGGTGACCGTGCGCGAGCGCGACTCGATGAAGCAGGAGCGCGTGTCGCTGGACCAGATCGAGGGCTACCTGGCAAGCCGCCTGATCGGCTGCTAGCCGAGCACGCATCCCGAGAACGCCGGGCGAGCTGAATGATCAGCTTGCCCGGCGTTTTTTCGTGGCCTGAAATCGCTACTCGCGAGTAATGAAGGTGCGTCGGCGCGTTAGCGTGCGTGTGGATCATGGTCTGGACGGGCCGTGCATCGGCTTCCCATGCCCGCGACTGCCCTTCTGGACCTTCTTTGACGTCGATCGATCGCTCGTTGGATGCGCCACCGCGCTCCGCCATGGCTGTGGCGACGTCCGTTGCTGCCGAAGCCGCTGACCGGCGTCGTGGTGTGCCTGTGTGGGTGCTTCCCGTGGTGTGGACCGTCGGTCTCGGGCTGTGGGGGATCTCGCGGCAGGGGAGTGTGTGGCGGGACGAGGCCGCGACCTGGCAGGTGGCCCGGCGTTCTTCCGCCGAGATCTGCCGCATGCTGGAGAACGTCGATGTCGTGCACGGCTGTTACTACCTGCTGATGCACGTGCTGTTCGAGTGCTTCGGCGCCGGCACCACCACACTGCGGCTGCCGTCCGTCCTCGCCACCGCAGTGGCGGCGGGCTGCGTGGCCGTCATCGGGCAGCGGCTGGCGGGCGTGTGGGCGGGTTCCGCGGCAGGGCTGGCGTTCGGGATGCTGCCCGCGGTGCAGTTCTATCTGCAGGAAGGACGGCCGTACGCCCTGGTGGCCGCCGGGGCCGGTATCTCCACCCTGCTCCTCGTCACCGTGCTCCAGCGGCGCGTTCATGGGCTGCGCTGGGTCGCGTACGGTGGCACCGTCGTGGTGATGGGCCTGCTGAACTGGCTCTCGCTGATGATCCTCGCGGCCCATCTGGCCACGCTGCTCTGGTGCCGGGCCCGGCGTGAGGTCTGGGTGCGCTGGACGGTGGCCTCCGGCGTTGCCGTTGTCTGTGTGCTGCCGCTCATCGTGTTCAGCCGGAGCCAGGCGGCCCAGGTGTCCTGGATTCCGCCGCTGACCTGGCACATGCTGATCGGTCCCGCGGTGCTCCTGGTGATCGGCGGCGTCGGCGCGCTGCTGGACCGGCCGCGGCCGCGCCGCCTGTCCGTGGCGGCTGTCGGGCTGCCCCTGCTGGCCGTGCCGCAGCTCGGCCTCGTCACCGCCTCCCTGCTCCAGCCGTTGTTCCTGGACCGGTACGTCCTCTACAGCCTGCTGGGCCTGGCGCTCCTGATCGGCGTTGCCGTCGGGGCGGCAGTGCGGGCGGTCGGGCGCCGGAACGTCGGCGCGTCGAAGTGGGTCCTCCCCGTGGGAGTCGCCGTGGCGATGGCGGCGCTGCTGCCACAGTCGCTGGCGAAGCGATCTCCGGTCAGCAGGGTGGACGACGTCATGGCCATAGCGTCGGACGTGCGGCGGACCAAGGAGACCGGGGATGCGGTGCTCTTTCTTCCGTCGGCCCGCCGCGACGCCAAGTCGGTCTCCCCGGACGCGTTCGCCGGGCTGCGGGACATCGCTCTGCTGGAGAGCCCGGCGAAGTCCGGGACGCTCAAGGGCGTTGAGGCGAGTCCGGAGCACATACGCGCCGCCATGCTGCGGCAGAAGCGGATCCTGCTGATGGCCGACGCACCCGCGGTGGCCAGGCCGGTCACGGCGGAACGGGACCGGATGAAGGCCGCGGTGCTGAAGGCGCACTTCAGGGTCGTATCGGACGACCAGGTGCGGGGCCGAAGGCTGACCGTGTACGAACGCCGCTGAACGAATGACAGATATTGAAATCTGTTAGCTGTCATGCCAAGCTGGAGGCATGACGATGCATACCCGCACCCTCGGAAGCACCGGCCCCCGCGTCTCCGCGCTCGGCCTCGGCTGCATGGGCATGTCCGCGCTCTACGGAGACGCCGACCGGGCCGAATCGATCGCCACCATCCACGCCGCCCTCGAAGCGGGGGTGACCCTGCTCGACACCGGTGACTTCTACGCCATGGGCCACAACGAGATGCTGATCGGCGAGGCGCTGCGCAGCGCTCCCGCCGACCGGCGCGAACAGGCCTTGCTGAGCGTGAAGTTCGGTGCGCTGCGTGATCCGGACGGCGGCTGGAGCGGCTACGACGGACGGCCCGCCGCCGTGAAGAACTTCGCCGCCTACTCGCTCCAGCGCCTCGGCGTCGACCACATCGACGTCTACCGCATCGCCCGCGCCGACCCGGACGTGCCGATCGAGGAGACCGTCGGCGCCATCGCCGAACTCGTCGAGAAGGGGTACGTCCGGCACATCGGTCTGAGTGAGGTCGGTGCCGAGACGATTCGCCGGGCCGCCGCCACGGCGCCCATCGCCGATCTCCAGATCGAGTACTCGCTGATCTCCCGCGCCATCGAGGACGAGATCCTGCCGACCACCCGTGAACTGGGCATCGGCATCACCGCCTACGGAGTGCTCTCCCGCGGCCTGATCTCCGGCCACTTCACCGGCGACCGGCAGCTCGCCCCGAACGACTTCCGTGCCCACTCGCCCCGCTTCCAGGGCGACAACCTCCGGCACAACCTCACCCTCGTCGAGGCCCTGCGCAAGGTCGCCGAGGCCAAGGGCGTCTCCGTCGCCCAGATCGCCATCGCCTGGGTGCTGGCGCGCGGCGAGGACATCGTGCCGCTGGTCGGTGCCCGTACCCGCGAGCGGCTGGCGGAGTCGCTGGGCGCGCTGGACGTCACGCTGGAGCAGGATGACCTCGCGGCGATCGAGCAGGCCGTGCCGGCGGGCGCCGCGGCCGGTGACCGCTACCCGGCACCGCAGATGGCACACCTCGGCACCAAGGAGTGATCCCCCCTCCGGGTACGGTCGAGTCATGGCACCGACCGAGACCCTGACCGCCGAGCGCATCCTCGAAGCGACCGAGGAGGTGCTGCGCCGCCACGGCCCCGCGAAGGCGACCGTGGTGGACGTGGCCCGCGCGCTCGGCGTGAGCCACGGCAGTGTCTACCGGCACTTCCGCACCAAGGCGGCGCTGCGCGAGGCGGTGACCAAGCGCTGGCTGGACCGCACGTCCGAGGCGCTGGCCGGGATCGCGGCCGACGGCACGCGGGACGCGGAGTCCAGGCTGCGCGACTGGCTCGCCGAACTGTTCGCCGCCAAGCGCCGCAAGGCGGAGGACGACCCGGAGCTGTTCGCCACCTATCTCGTCCTCGCCGGGGAGCAGGGCGAGGCGGTCGCCGAGCATGTCGACGATCTGACGGGCCAGTTGGCCCGCATCGTCACGGCCGGTGTCGAAGCGGGCGTCTTCAGCAGCGCCGACCCCGCGGCCACCGCCCGGGCCGTCTTCCACACCACGGGCCGCTTCCACGATCCCAGCTACGCCGCCGAGTGGAAGAAGTCCGGCGTCGACGCCGACTTCGCGGCGGTCGTGGACCTGGTGGTGCGAGGGCTGCGCGCCTGAGGGCGCAGGTGCGGCCGGTCACGCGGCGGTCGGGTCCACGGTCGCCTGGTGGGCCTGAGCCAGGTGCTCCTCGGCCTTCAGCCAGGGCAGGAACTGCGCCCCTCTGCGCCAGCCGCACGTATCGCATCTGATCGTGCGCTGCACGCCGGTGCGCTGGACGCGGACCACGTGTTCGCGGCCGTGCTGGTCCCAGCGGCTGACCTTGCTCGTGTCGATCTGCGGCATGACGCCTCCGGCATCCGTGTGCGGTGTCGCCCTCCTACTGCCCCGGTTCCGGGACGACAAGGAGTGTGCAGCAAGAGCAACATCAACAGGGGGCGCACGGCCGGGAATTCAGCGTTCGTACAACAGGTCCCGGGGACGCATGACCTAGTGCCGCGGCAGGCAACGTTCGCCCGTGAAGGAGCGGCGTCCGGTGCGTGCTCTGGGGGTCCCCCCGGCCGGAGGCTGGGGGAGTGCCGGCCGGAAGCCCTCGTACTGGATGTACTTGGGCTTTCGGCCGGTGCGGCGAGAGGGCGTGCCGGGCGTCGCGACGGGGCGAACGTTGCCTGCCGCGGCACTAGGAGCCGAGGCTCGCTGCCTCGCGGATCTCCCTCGACTCCAGGCGTTCGGCGGTGCGTTCGGCGGTGCGGCGGGCCCAGGGGCCCGAGGTCAGGGCGCCGAGGACCAGGACCGCCAGGCCGCAGGCGGCCAGGATCCACCAGGCGGGGCGGGCGGCGGCCACGAACGACTCCGCGTACGACGACGAGCCCACGCCGGCCGCCAGTACCGCGCCGATCACCGCGACGCCGAGGGTCTGGCCCAGCTGGCGGCTGGTGGAGGCGACCGCGGAGGCCACGCCCGCCTGGGCGCGGGGCATGCCGGAGACGGCGGTGTTGGTGATGGGGGCGTTGACGAAGCCGAAGCCGACGCCGAAGAGGACGTAGCCGAGGAAGAGGGTGACGTCGGACGTCTCGGCCTCGAAGAGGGCGAAGAGGAGTCCGCTCGCCGTCATCGCGCCGCCCGCGATCAGCAGCGGCAGCCGCGGGCCCCGGCTGCCGACGAGGCGCCCGGCGAGCGGCGCGCACAGGAACGTCGGGACGGCCATCGGCAGCATCCACAGACCGGCGTCCAGGGCGGACAGGCCGCGGACGTTCTGCAGATACAGGGTGGACAGGAAGAGGAAGCCGCCCAGCGCGGCGAAGGCGCTCACCGCGATCATCGTGGCTCCGCTGAAGGGGGCCGAGCGGAAGAAGCGCAGGTCGATGAGGGGTTCGCGGCGGCGCGGCTCGTAGCGGAGGAGCGCGGTCAGGGCGGCGAGGGCCAGGACCGCGAAGGGGGCGATCGCGGGGAGGCTCGCGTGCGGGGCCTCGATGATCGCGTACGTCAGCGAGCCGAACAGGACGATGACCAGGAGCTGGCCGACCGGGTCGGGGCGGCGGGCGGTGCCCGCGCGGGACTCGGGGACGAAGCGCAGGGTGAGTAGGAGGGCGGCGAGGCCCACCGGGAGGTTGACCCAGAAGATCGAGCGCCAGCCGACCGAGTCCACCAGCAGTCCGCCGACCAGGGGACCGGCGGCCATCGAGATGCCGACGACCGCGCCCCACACGCCGATCGCGCGGGCGCGTTCGCGCGGGTCGGTGAAGGTGTTGGTGATGATCGACATGGCGACCGGGTTCAGCATCGAACCGCCCACCGCCTGCACCATCCGGAACGCGACCAGCGCTTCGAGGTTCGGCGCGAGGGAGCACAGCAGGGAGCCGAGGGTGAAGACCACCAGGCCCGCCATGAAGACCCGCTTGCGGCCGATCCGGTCGGCGGTGGAGCCCGCGAGCATCAGCAGAGACGCGAGCACGAGGGTGTACGCGTCGATGGCCCACTGCAGGCCCGAGGTGCTCGCGTGCAGGTCGCGCTGCATGGAGGGCAGGGCGACGTTCAGGACGGTGTTGTCCAGGCTCACGATCAGCAGGCTCATGCAGCAGATCGCGAGCACGAGGAGGCGCCGGCGGGGGCTGAGCTCGGGCATGGGGTCCACTGTACGACGACATCGATAGTGCGCCTAACTAATGAACTGCCCCTGGGTGCGGTGCGGGCACGGCACAATGGAGGAATGTCCACGCCCCTGCAGATCGGTCCGCACACCGTCCAGCCGCCCGTCGTCCTGGCCCCCATGGCCGGGATCACCAACGCGCCCTTCCGCACCCTGTGCCGGGAGTTCAGCGGCGGCAAGGGCCTGTTCGTCAGCGAGATGATCACCACCCGGGCGCTGGTCGAGCGCAACGACAAGACCATGCAGCTGATCCAGTTCGACGCGAGCGAGAAGCCGCGCTCGATCCAGCTGTACGGCGTCGACCCGGTCACCGTCGGCAAGGCCGTCCGCATGATCGCGGAGGAGGACCTCGCCGACCACATCGACCTCAACTTCGGCTGCCCCGTGCCCAAGGTCACCCGCAAGGGCGGCGGCTCGGCCCTGCCCTACAAGCGGAACCTGCTGCGCGCCATCCTGCGTGAGGCGGTCAGCGGCGCCGGGGACCTGCCGGTCACGATGAAGATGCGCAAGGGCATCGACGACGACCACATCACCTACCTCGACGCCGGGCGCATCGCCGTCGAGGAGGGCGTCACCGCGATCGCGCTGCACGGCCGCACCGCCGCCCAGCACTACGGCGGCACCGCCGACTGGGACGCCATCGCCCGGCTGAAGGAGCACGTGCCGGAGATCCCGGTGCTCGGCAACGGCGACATCTGGTCGGCCGAGGACGCGCTGCGGATGGTGCGCGAGACCGGCTGCGACGGCGTGGTCGTCGGGCGCGGCTGCCTGGGGCGGCCGTGGCTGTTCGCGGATCTGGTGGCCGCCTTCGAGGGGCGTACGCAAGACGTCGCCCGGCCCACGCTGCGGGAGGTCGCCGACGTCATGGTGCGGCACGCCACGCTGCTCGGGGAGTGGATCGGCGACGAGTCCCGGGGCGTGATCGACTTCCGCAAGCATGTCGCCTGGTACCTCAAGGGCTTCGCGGTCGGTTCCGAGATGCGTAAGCGGCTCGCGGTCACCTCCTCGCTGGAGGAGCTGCGGGCCGGGCTCGACGAGCTGGACCTGGACCAGCCGTGGCCGGCCGGTGCCGATGGGCCCCGGGGGCGTACGTCCGGCAACAACCGGGTCGTCCTGCCGGACGGGTGGCTGAAGGATCCGTACGACTGCGCGGGCGTCGGGGAGGACGCGGAGCTGGACACCTCCGGGGGCTGAACCAAGGGCAGGCCCGGTCATTCCTCGGTCGGGTGCGGGGTGGAGCCGTACGCAGTCAGGAAGCGGTCGCGGAAGGCGCTCATCTTCCACACGGGCGCGTTCTTCGCGGGGCGGAGCCCCTCCGTCCAGTTCCAGGCGTCGATCTTCTCCAGCACCTTCGGGTCCTTGGCGACGATCGTGACCGGGACGTCGCGGCTGGCGTTCGCTCCGCTGACGCGCGCGATGGGCTGGTGGTCGCCGAGAAAGACCAGGACGGTGTCGTCGGTGCCGTAGCGCTCCAGCCACTGGGTGAGGCTGGTGACGGAGTAGCGGATGGACTTTCCGTACTCCTGCCGGGACTCGGCGGTGTCCGCGATGACGTCGGAGGGCTTCTTGCCGGCGCGCTGGATGGCGTCGAAGCGCGAGCCGTCGCCGAGGGCGTCCCAGTCGACGAGCTCCGGGATCGGCGCCCAGGGCTGGTGGCTGGAGGTGAGGATGATCTCCGCCATGAGCGGCCTGTCGCGTTTCCGGCCGTGCTCCAGGCGCTGGAAGGCCTCCAGGGCGTACTGGTCCGGCATGGTCGACCAGCTGAACTTCGGTCCCCGGTAGCCCAGTTCGAAGGCGTCGTAGACCTTGTCGAGGCCGTACCACTCGGCCTCCGGCCAGCCCTTCTGCACGCCGGGCATGACGCCGACGGTGTCCCAGGCGCCGGTCTTCCGGAACGCCTTGGTGAGGGTGAGGTGGTCGCCGGCGGTGACGGTGCGGTAGCGCTGCTGGTTGTCGATCCACAGCCCGGACAGGGCGGTGGAGTGGCCGAGCCAGCTGCTGCCGCCGTAGGTCGCCGAGGTCAGCCAGCCGCTGCGGGCCCGGAAACCGGCCTTGGTCAGGGCCTCGGTGCTCTCGTCGAGCGCGCGGGTGACGCCGGGGGCGATGGCCGGGTCCTCCAGAGCGCTGCGGCCGTAGCTCTCGATGAAGGTGATCAGCACGTCCTTGCCGCGCAGGTCCGGCACCAGCTGACCGGGGGGTGTGGCGCCGAAGGTGTCGGCCCGCGCCTCGCGCGCGAACGCGGCCTCGTCGCGCAGGGTGTCCACCACGCGCCGGGTCTGCACCTTCAGGGCACCGGCCGCCCGTTCCGAGGCGACCGGCACGCCCGAGATCTGCAGGCCGAGGGCGGCGCAGGTGATCCACACGGTCGCCGCGAGCAGCGCGCCCCGGGTGGCCCGCGAGCGGTGCCGGGCCAGCAGGTTGCCCAGCCGGACGGCCGCGAGGGCCATGAGCACCACCAGCAGGACGACGAGCACGACCGCGCCGACGGCCGCCGCGGTCGCGGCCGTACCGCCCATCGAGTCGGCGACATAGGCCTGGGCGTCGTCGAGGAGCCCCCAGTCGAGGACGAGGTTGAAGCCCCGGCCCAGATACTCCCGGAAGCCCATGTCGAGCAGGTTGAGCACGGTCAGTACGCCGAGGCCCGCGCCGTAGAGGGCGGCGACGACGATCCTCGGGCGGCGGGGGAGGGCGATCACCAGCACGGCGCCGAGGATCGCCTCGGCGGGGATCCGGGTGAACCGGTTCGGGCGCAAGGCGGCGAGGGAGTTCGGGAGGAGGAGCGCGCCGAGGAGGAGGGCGGCGGCGAGGAGGTGGAGGGTCCAGCGGGCGGAGGGGTGCGTGGTGAGACGGGCAAGCTGGATGCGGAAGCGAGACTTCCAGTCGGCGTCCCGGGTGCCTTGGGTGTCTTGAGAGCCCGCGGTGCCCTCTGCCTCCTTGGTCTCCTCCGTCTCTTCGGTCTCTTGCGTCGGAGTCGGCGTCGGTTTCCGGCGCAGGCGTGTGTAGACAGGCACCCCGGAGGTCCTTCCGTACCCGTGACTCGGTGAGGACTGGCGGACCCGGCGTGGGGGCCCGGGTCCGCCGTCAGTCCGTACGGGTGCGCTGACCGGTGCGTTCAGCCCCTCGGGCGTGCACTCGGCAAACAGCTCGCAAACGCTCGGCTACGCAGTGCCGTCCGCCGGCAGGCGCTCCGGCAGTCCGAGGCTCGGGAACCGGTCGTCGTGGAAGGTAATGATCTCGGCGATCTCCCCGCCGGCGACGCGCAGGACGTCGAGCGTCAGCGGCAGGTACGCGTCCTCCTCCTCGCTGAAGAGGTAGAAGGCGACGGCGGGCTGTCGGTTCACGGAGGTGGGGACGCCGCGCAGGCCCTTCATGCCCTCGAAGCCGCTCTCCACCCAGTCGTTCACGACTGCCTCGCGGCCGATGTGCAGCCCCGGTGTGGGCGGCATCGAGCAGCGGACGTCGTCCCGCAGCATCGCGGCGAGGGCCGGGATGTCCGTGGCCACGCTGGCGTCGGTGTAGCGGCGCACCAGCTCGCGCGTGCCGGCGTCCTCCCCGTCGTCGGTCCAGTCCTGCCGCTCGGCGGGCAGATGCTCCCGCAGGCCGGCGCGGGCCCGCTGCAGCGCGCTGTTGACGGAGTTGACGGAGTCGCCGAGGAAGCCCGCGACGTCCTTCGCCGGCCAGCCGAGCACGTCCCGCAGGATCAGCACGGCCCGCGGGCGCGGTGCGAGGTGCTGGAGGGCGGCCAGGTAGGCCAGCTCGATCGTCTCCCGGGCGACGGCGACGGCCTCCGGCTCGTCCGCGTCGCCCGCGGGCAACTCGTCGAGGAGGCGGTCCGGGTAGGGCTGCAGCCACAGCACCTCGCCGCCGGTCGCGGGCTCCGGGCGGCGCTTGGCGAGCAGGTCCAGGCAGGCGTTGGTGGCGATCCCGTACAGCCACGCCCGGAACGTCGACCGCGCCTCGTAGGTCTCCCGCCGCCGCCAGGCACGCAGGAACGTCTCCTGCACGGTGTCCTCGGCGTCCTCGAACGACCCGAGCATCCGGTAGCAGTGCACATGCAGCTCCCGCCGGTGCCGCTCCGCCAGCCCGGCGAACGCCTGCTCGTCGATGTCGCCCAGCCCGCCCCTGCCCGATGCCTGCGACCGCGTGTCCGTACTCATCACGTCGTCCTTCCGCCTCACGTCGTGTCCCGTCGTAGGTGTGACGGCCGCGGGCGCGAAAACTCATCACCCGGAACCACCGGCGCCCTAGGCCCTGTCGTCAAATCCCCGTCTGCCTGGCGACGCCATGCACGCACTCTCGCCGCACCGGGCGCCGACCACGTACAAACCAGTACGCCGGTCGACGCCCGGCACGCCGAGAGCACGCTCCCCCACCCTCGAACCGCGCTTCGCACGGCTCGGGCGGGAGGTGCCCCCACGCCGCCGCCAGGCCCGCCCTCCGGGCGGACGACGGGGATTTGACGACAGGGCCTAGACGTGCGACGGCGAGAGGGCGGGCACCCCCGCACGGGTGCCCGCCCTCTCCTTCGTGGTCCGGAGTCGTCGCCGATCGGTGAGGGTGGTCGGGTGACAGACGACGACTCCGGGGTTCAACGCCCTGGACTCGGGGTTCAACGCCCCGCAGGGGCTAGCGGTGGTCGCTTCCCGCCGACGTGACCGCCGCGCGGCCGGCCTCGAGACGGGCGACCGGGATGCGGAACGGGGAGCAGGAGACGTAGTCCAGGCCCACCTCGTGGAAGAAGTGAACGGACTCCGGGTCGCCGCCGTGCTCGCCGCAGACGCCGAGCTTCAGGTCGGGGCGGGTCTCCCGGCCGGCCTTGGCGGCCAGCTTCACCAGGGAGCCCACGCCGTCCTTGTCGATCGTCTCGAACGGGGAGACACCGAAGATGCCCTTCTCCAGGTACGCCGTGAAGAAGCTCGCCTCCACGTCGTCCCGGCTGAAGCCCCACACCGTCTGGGTGAGGTCGTTCGTGCCGAAGGAGAAGAACTCCGCCGCCTCCGCGATCTGGCCGGCGGTCAGCGCGGCGCGCGGCAGCTCGATCATCGTGCCGATGGCGAGCTTCAGGCTGACGCCCGCGGCGGCCTCGACCTCGGCGATGACCTTGTCGGCCTCCTCGCGGACGATCTCCAGCTCCTGGACGGTGCCGACGAGCGGAATCATGATCTCCGCACGCGGGTCGCCCTTGGCGTTCTTGCGCTCGGCGGCGGCCTCCGCGATGGCCCGCACCTGCATGGTGAACAGGCCGGGGATGACCAGACCGAGGCGGACACCGCGCAGACCCAGCATCGGGTTCTGCTCGTGCAGCCGGTGGACCGCCTGGAGCAGGCGCAGCTCGTTCTCGTGCGGCTCCTGACGGGACTCGGCGAGCGCCACGCGGACCGACAGCTCGGTGATGTCCGGCAGGAACTCGTGCAGAGGCGGGTCGAGCAGACGGATGGTGACCGGCAGGCCGTCCATCGCCTCGAACAGCTCGACGAAGTCCTTCTTCTGCAGCGGAAGCAGGGCCTTCAGGGACTCCTCGCGCTCGCCCTCCGTGTCGGCCAGGATCAGCCGCTCGACCAGCTCACGCCGGTCGCCGAGGAACATGTGCTCGGTGCGGCACAGGCCGATGCCCTGGGCGCCGAAGCGGCGGGCGCGCAGCGCGTCCTCGGCGTTGTCCGCGTTGGCGCGCACCCGCAGCCGGCGCTTGCGGTCGGCGAAGGCCATCATCCGGTGCACGGCCTCGACCAGCTCGTCGGCGTCGTCCGCGCCCGGGTGCATCCGGCCCTCGAAGTACTCCACGACCGGCGACGGCACGACCGGGACCTCGCCCAGGTACACCTTGCCGCTGGAGCCGTCGATGGAGATCAGGTCGCCTTCCTCGACGACGTGCCCGCCGGGGACGGTCATCCGGCGGCGCTTGGTGTCGACCTCCAGCTCCTCGGCGCCGCAGACACAGGTCTTGCCCATGCCGCGCGCCACGACGGCCGCGTGGGAGGTCTTGCCGCCGCGCGAGGTGAGGATGCCCTCGGCGGCGATCATGCCGTCCAGGTCGTCGGGGTTGGTCTCGCGGCGGATCAGGATGACCTTCTCGCCCGAGCGGGACCACTTCACGGCGGTGTACGAGTCGAAGACCGCCTTGCCGACCGCCGCACCCGGAGACGCGGCGATGCCGCGCCCGACCTGCTCGACCTTCGCGCTCTCGTCGAAGCGCGGGAACATCAGCTGGGCGAGCTGGGCGCCGTTGACGCGGGTGAGCGCCTCGGCCTCGTCGATCAGGCCCTGGTCCACCAGCTGCGTGGCGATGCGGAAGGCCGCACCGGCCGTGCGCTTGCCGACGCGGGTCTGCAGCATCCACAGCTGGCCGCGCTCGATGGTGAACTCGATGTCGCAGAGATCCTTGTAGTGGTTCTCCAGGGTCTCCATGATCTGCATGAGCTGGTCGTACGACTTCTTGTCGATCTGCTCCAGCTCCGCGAGCGGCACGGTGTTGCGGATGCCCGCGACCACGTCCTCGCCCTGCGCGTTCTGCAGGTAGTCGCCGTAGACGCCCTGGTGGCCGGAGGCGGGGTCGCGGGTGAAGGCGACACCGGTGCCGGAGTCGGGGCCCAGGTTGCCGAAGACCATCGAGCAGACGTTGACGGCGGTGCCGAGGTCGTGCGGGATGCGCTCCTGGCGGCGGTACAGCTTGGCGCGGTCGCCGTTCCAGGAGTCGAAGACCGCCTTGATGGCGAGGTCCATCTGCTCGCGCGGGTCCTGCGGGAAGTCCCGGCCGGCCTCGGTCTTGACGATCTTCTTGAACTTGGTGACGAGCTTCTTGAGGTCGGCGGCCTCCAGCTCGGTGTCCACCGTGACCTTCTTGGCGGCCTTGGCGGCCTCCAGGGCCTCCTCGAACAGCTCGCCGTCGACGCCGAGGACGGTCTTGCCGAACATCTGGATGAGACGGCGGTAGGAGTCCCAGGCGAACCGGTCGTCGCCGGCCTGCTTGGCGAGACCCTGCACGGACTTGTCGGACAGGCCGATGTTGAGGACGGTGTCCATCATGCCCGGCATGGAGAACTTGGCCCCGGAGCGGACCGACACGAGGAGGGGGTTGTCGGCCTGGCCGAGCTTCTTGCCCATCTTCTCCTCGAGGGCGTCGAGGTGCGCACTCACCTCGTCACGCAGTGCCGCAGGCTCCTCGCCGCTCTCCAGGTAGACCTTGCAGGCCTCCGTGGTGATGGTGAAGCCGGGAGGCACGGGGAGACCGAGGTTGGTCATCTCGGCGAGGTTCGCGCCCTTGCCGCCGAGGAGGTCCTTGAGGTCCTTGTTGCCCTCGGTGAAGTCGTAAACGAACTTCACGCCCTCAACGCTCGTGCCCGGCTGAGGTACCTGGGGATCTTTGTTTTCCGACACGGGTCTCGACTCCTCGAGGACGCGGTGGCTGCCCTGACGGCGAGGAATGTACCCAGATCAAAGGCCCCTGGGTACGTCCACTTGCGCGTCATGTGCCTGTAACCACTCGTCCGCCAGTGGATCGAAAGTCAAGGATTGGCAAGCGGTCACGGCTGGATGTTTTCACTTCTTGAACGCAAGCCCCCGTGATGAGCGTGCTGAGCGCTCATGTGAGCGATGTTCGGCACGTCTGATTTCGCTCGATGAACGATCATCCGATGGCACTGAGTGCCATCCCTTTCAGAAGTGCAGCCGCCCAAGATCCGCTCATCTGAGCGCAACCGCTATCAAGGGTGGCGAGAATCACGCTGCCACAGCGGCCGGGATTTCACCATGCGGGCGGCACCGATGAGAGCCGATGAGATCGGCGCCGCCGTCCGGTCGTATCTCTGACGACCCCGGCACGAAGGGAAACCCCGGCGATGAGACTCAAGACCGTCACGAACATCTCCGTCGACGGAGTGACACAGGGACACCGGCGGATCGAGGCGGCCGGTGCGGCCGACGAGGAGGCCCGCGGCGGGTTCGAGCGCTTCGGCTGGGCTCCGCCGCTGCTCGACGACGAGGCCTCGGCGTTCATCAGCGAGACCTTCCGGCGCGCCGACGCCTTCCTGTTCGGCCGCCGGACGTACGAGATCTTCGCCGACTCCTGGGGCGCGGGCATGGACCCGGGGAACCCGGTCGGGGAGGCGCTCAACACACGCCCCAAGTACGTCGCCTCGACCACGCTCACCGACCCGCGATGGCCGGGCACGACCGTCCTGTCCGGCGACCTGCCGGACGCCGTCGCCGCGCTGAAGGCCGAACCCGGCGGTGAACTGCAGGTCTGGGGCAGCGGCACCCTGATCCGCACGCTGCTCGCCCACCGCCTGATCGACGAGCTCGTCCTGCTGACGTACCCCGTCGTCATCGGCCAGGGCACCCGCCTCTTCCCCGCCGCCGGCCCGGACCTGGGCCTCGAACTGACCGACCTGCGGTCCACCCCGAAGGGCCTCACGATCCACACGTACCGGACCACGGGGCGGCCGCGGTACGAGACGGGCGCGCCCTGAAGCCCTCGCCGCCGGAGGAGGCAGGTTCAGCCGAGGCCGCGATGGGCCGCCCACAGCGCGCCGGCGCGATGGGCGGCCTCGTCGATCAGGCCGGCCAGCTCGGGCTTGTCGGGGACGGGGAACGAGACGTAGGTGCCCCGGCCGCCGGCGACGGGGCGGCCGTAGGCCTTCGCGGCGAGGTGGCCGTCCGGCAGCAGCCGGATGGTGAGGGTGATCAGGGTGAAGGTCTCCCCCCGGCGCGTGTCCGTCCAGCGAAGCTCCTCCGGGATGGTCACGTTGATGGCCAGCGCGCTCACGTCCAGGTCACCGCTCATGGTCGGATGATCTCACGCAGGCCGCCGTGCGCGGCTGTCACCGTGCGAACGAGGAGGAGCAGCCGTGCCGTTGGGCATACGACGCAGGAGCGGCATCAGGCCGTTGAGTGACATGGGCGGGTACGCCGTCGACACGGGACGGATGGTGCGGCTGACGCTCTGGGTGGTGCTGTTCGGGTGGGGGACCGCCGCCGTCACCGCCGGGGTGTCCTACCTGGCGCTCCGCTGGGTTGCGGTGCCCATCGTCGTGGGGACGGTGCTGTGCCTGGCGTTCGGCATGCTGCTGATCTTGCTGCATCGCGCCGCGTGGATCGCCCTGCTGTCGCTCGTGCCCGCGGTGTTCGTCTGCGTCGGGGCCGTGCAGTACGCGCCCGAGGCGGCGTTGCAGGCGCGCGGGGTGCGGGAGAGCGTGGTGATCGTCGCGGACAGTGTGGCCGAGACGGGCGGGGACAACCACCGGTTCACCCTGCGGACCACGGACGGCGGCGAGGAGCTGGAGGAGCGGTTCACGTACAACGGGAACCTGGGGGCGCCCGACGTCGGGGATCGCCTGGAGGTCGTGCGGGACCCGGAGGGCGTGGTGCCCATGGAGGAGGCGGACGAGGTCGACGCGGCGGGGCGGCTCGACGGGCTGATCGGGGGCGTCGTGGCCTGGACGCTCCTGGCGGTGCTCGCGGGGCGGCGCGGGTACCGGCGGCGCCGGCAGGGGAAGGAGGACTCCCTGCTGCTGTCCCTGTGAGCCGTTGTGACCTGGGGTGAGCCCGGGAAGGCCGGGCTCACCTGCGTGGGACGGTGTCAGCGGGCGTCGCGGCGCTTGCGGGCGGCGATCATGATGCCGCCGCCCGCGAGGACGACGACCGCGCCCGCCGCCGCGATGTACGGCGTGGTGTCGTCGCCGCCCGTCTCGGCGAGGTCGGTTCCGGAGTCGTTCTTGGCGCCGGTGTTCGTGTCGCCGCCGCCGGTCGAGTCGGCCTCGTCGTCGCGGGGTTCGAAGCCCGCCGGCGGCTTGTCGCAGCCGACGCCGTCGCCGTCGCGGTCCAGATGCTTGCCGTAGTGCTCGTCGCTCGCGGGGATGTTCGCGTACCCGTTCTCGTAGGCCTCGGGGCAGTTCTTGAACGGGTGGTCGCCGTCGTGGGCCACGGCGGTGGCCGGTACGGCGGCCAGGGCGAGCGCGGCCAGGACCGCGGCGACGGACGTACGGATCGGGTTCATGGACGAAGCCCCCCAGTGGCTTGGTGCGTGTGCTCGGTTCGAGGTGGATGAAGCTACTGGGGGGCCTGTGCTGTGGAGGAGATATGGAGGAGCCGTGACACGAACGTGACGTGACTGGAGGGTAGCTCTCCGCTACGGCATTTCGGGCGCTCGCCCCCGAAGTGCTCCGTCCGCTACGACCGGAAGGGTCCCCTCACCTCGTAGGTGATCCCGCCCGACGAACTGCCGCTCGTCCCCCGCTGGCTGGAGAAGTACAGCCTGCTGCCGTCCGGGGAGAACGCCGGGCCGGTGATCTCGGAGCCCGACTGGCCGTCGATGCGGAGGAAGGGGGCGACGACGTCGTCCGGGGTGATGACGCAGATCTCCATGTTCCCGCCGTCCTCGGCGACGAAGAGGTCGCCGGAGGAGGAGCCGGTGACGTTGTCGACGCCCGTCAGGGGAGCGGTGCCGCCGGTCACCAGGGAGTCGTCGTAGGCGAGTTCGATGGTCTGGGCGGCCGCGTTGTACTGCCAGACCCGGTTGTCGCCCTTGGTCGTGAACCAGCAGGTGTCGTCGGCGTAGTAGCAGCCCTCGCCGCCGTTGAAGCGCTTCGCGCCCGAGACCTGGTTGCGGGTGGCGGTCGCGCCGGACGGGTCCGGGACCCTCGCCCAGCTCACCGGGCCGCTGGTGCCGCTGCCGGCCACCAGCACCTCCAGGGTGCCGGACGACAGATCACCCCAGGTCGTCGGCCGGAAACGGTAGAAGCAGCCGTCCGACACGTCTTCGGTCAGGTACACCACCTTGCGCACCGGGTCGGCCGCCGCCGCCTCGTGCTTGAAGCGGCCCATCGCGTCCCGGCGCACGGCAGCCTTCACGCCCCACGGGTCGGTCTCGTAGACGTAGCCGCGGTCCACCTCCTCGCAGGACAGCCAGGTGTTCCACGGGGTCTTCCCGCCCGCGCAGTTCTGCCGGGTGCCCGACAGGATCCGGTACGCGCCCGTGATCGCGCCGGTCGCCGAGAACTTCACCGCGCCCGCGCCGCCCGAGGGGTTGATCTCCGAGTTGGAGACGTAGATCCAGCCCGACCCGTCCGCGTAACAGGCCCCGCCGTCGGGGGCGTTGTGCCAGGTGTACGACGTCCCCGTGACCCGCTGGCCGGAACGGGCGATCACCCGGCTGGTGAAACCGGCGGGCAGTCTGATGCCGTTGGCGTCCGGCGACCCGAGCGCGCCGTACGGGCCCAGGAACTCCACCGAGCCGTAGTTCAGCAGCACCTCCCCGTCCCAGCCGTGGTGCCGGGCCATGTGGAAGACCAGCGCGCCCAGCGACTCGACCTCGGTGCCCCGGTCCCGCTGGAAGGTCAGGA
>NZ_JAOCQE010000120.1 GCF_025290915.1 Streptomyces sp. 15-116A
GGCGGTGGTGGTGAGGGTGGGTGTGCCGGTGGAGCGGGTGCCGGTGTCTGTGCCCTTGCCGGTGCTTGTACTTGTGCAGGCTGTGATGAGGGTTGCCGTGCCGGCTGCGATGAAGGTTCGCCGTTCCATGTCCGCGTCCGCCTCCCGTTGGTGTCGTGGGACGAGACGGGGTGGGGAGGGCGCGGGTTCCATGGGGAGCGCGGGGTTCCATGGTGCGGGGCGTGGGGGCTGGGCGGGGGTGGGTTTCGCTTGCCCGCGCTGGCGGGGTGCCGCTGCGCCCACCCGTGCCGCCCCAGCGGCACGACTGCCCGCAGCTACGTAGCTAGGCAGGGCGCATGTGCGCGGGTGCGCAGCTACTCGCGGCTGTGTAGCGACGCGCGGCTGCGCAGATATGCCGCATGTGGCTTCGTGAGTGCGAGTGGCTCAGTGGTGGGGTGGGGGTCACTCCTGGGTGTGGTTTTGGGCGTCTGTTCTGGCTTGGCTTCTGGCTCTTCTGGCTGGGCCTCGCCAGCCGCAGGTGCAGCGGGCTGTGCAGAAGGGGCCCTGTTCGGTGGTGGTGGTGATGTGGTCCACGGGGGGTGCTTCGGCGTCCTCGTTCGGCACGGGACCACCGTAGCGGGGGCCCGGCGGCGCGTGACGGGGGCACCTACTCGTCGTTAACCCGGACGACAGGCGGCCCGTGTCGGACGTAGCGGGGGTGGGCAAGGCGATGGCTGGATCGCGACGGCAGCTGCGGGGCAGGCGGGCCGGTGTCGGGGGCGTTGCGATCGGGGTCGTGGGGTGTCTCTGGGCCGCGAGCTCGGGGTGCGCTCCCAGTGGGGCCGTGACCGGGGGGCCGCCCGCCGGGGATCCTGTCGAGACCGTGGCGCGGGCCGCCGACGCGCTGGTCGACGCGCGGAGTTCCAAGGCGCGGACCTCCATGGAGATGGCCACCGGGGGGACCCGGGTGACCATCCGGGGCGAGGGCGTCTACGACTTCGGGAAGCGGGTGGGGCGGCTGAAGGTCGTGCTGCCCGAGGATCCCGCCGGGGACACCGCCCGGCGGCCCATCACCGAACTGCTCGCGCCCGGTGCGCTGTACATGAAGAACCGGGGCGCCGGTGTGCCCGCCGACAAGTGGGTGCGGGTGGACACCGCGACGCTGTCCGACGGGAATCTCGTCACCGGCGGTGTCACCGATCCCCTCGCCGCGGCCGAGGTGCTGCGCGGGACGCGGACGGCGACGTTCGTGGAGAGGACGGAAGTGGCGGGGGTGGCCGTGCGGCACTACCGGGGGACCGCGGATCTCGCCGTGGCCGCGCGGGGGGCGAGCGAGGCCAACCGGGGGCCCTTGCGTGCGGCGGCGAAAGGGTTCGCCACCGCCGAGGTTCCGTTCGACGTCTACCTCGACGACCAGGGGCGGATCCGCAAGATCCGGCACCGGTTCAGCTTCGTCAACGGGCAGCAGGACAGGCCCGTCGCCGTGGCGTCGACCACGCTGCTGTACGACTTCGGGGCCCCCGCGGACGTACGGCTGCCCGAGGCGCAGGACATCTACGCGGGCCGGATCGCCGAGGAGTGACCGGCGTGAACTAGCCCTTACGTGCCATGCGCGGTGTGTATTGCGCTCCCTACTCTAGGAAGCCGGTGACGGCAGAGACGAGGTGACGCGTGTGGCTCCGCTCGGCGGTGGGACGGTTCAGGACCACGTGGCCCTCGCCGAGATCGAGCTCACCGGCGAGCTGATGATCGCCGCCTCCGAAGCCGAGGACCGGCTCAGTCTGGAGAGCATCGACGAGGTGCTGCGGGTCGCGGAGGAGCGCAGGAACACCGGTACGGACTCGGGGTCCGTGGACCCCGGGCGCTGATGCCTCAGGTGCGCATCATGCGCGCGATCGCCTGCGTCGCCTCCTTGACCTTCGCGTCGATCTCGTCGCCGCCCTTGACGGCCGCGTCCGCGACGCAGTGGCGCAGGTGCTCCTCCAGCAGTTGCAGCGCGAAGGACTGCAGGGCCTTGGTGGAGGCGGACACCTGGGTGAGTATGTCGATGCAGTAGACGTCCTCGTCGACCATTCGCTGCAGGCCGCGGATCTGGCCCTCGATACGGCGCAGGCGCTTGAGGTGTTCCTGCTTCTGCTTGTGGTAGCCGTGGATGCCGCGGTCGTGGTCCGTGATGATCTCCGTGGCTGATGCGGTCGCGGTCGTCTCGTCCGTCTCGTCCGTCACGTCCGGGGCGGAGGGCGCACCGGCGCCGGCCTCGGTGGTCGTCATGGCGTCCTCCTGCTGTGCTGGTCGATATATACCCCTGGTGGGTATATGGTACCGAACTTTGCCGGGTAGGGGCCTCTTGGCCGACCGCCCCCGTGCTCATCACCGTGTCCGATGGGCGACACTGGGGGGCGGCCCGATAGTCGTGGCCGGAAGATGCGCCTAGCATCAGCCTGACCGAAACCGATGCACATAGAGGACCCCACGTGCGCTTTCGTCTGACCCCCAGGGAGACGAGCTTCTACGACATGTTCGCCGCGTCCGCGGACAACATCGTCACAGGCTCCAAGCTCCTGATGGAACTGCTCGGGGCGGACTCCTCCGCCCGGGCCGAGATCGCAGAGCGTATGCGGGCCGCGGAACACGCAGGTGACGATGCCACGCATGCGATCTTCCACCAGCTGAACTCCTCGTTCATCACGCCCTTCGACCGCGAGGACATCTACTCCCTCGCGTCGTCCCTCGACGACATCATGGACTTCATGGAGGAGGCCGTCGACCTGGTCGTCCTCTACAACGTCGAGGAATTGCCCAAGGGCGTCGAGCAGCAGATCGAGGTGCTGGCGCGGGCCGCCGAGCTCACCGCGGAGGCCATGCCGCATCTGCGCACGATGGAGAACCTCACCGAGTACTGGATCGAGGTCAACCGCCTGGAGAACCAGGCCGACCAGATCCACCGCAAGCTGCTGGCCCACCTCTTCAACGGCAAGTACGACGCCATCGAGGTGCTCAAGCTGAAGCAGATCGTGGATGTACTCGAGGAGGCGGCCGACGCCTTCGAGCATGTGGCGAACACGGTGGAGACCATCGCCGTCAAGGAGTCCTGACCGGCCGATGGACACCTTCGCTCTGGTCGTGACCATCGGGGTCGCGCTCTTCTTCACGTACACCAACGGCTTCCACGACTCGGCGAACGCGATCGCGACGTCCGTGTCGACGCGGGCGCTCACCCCCCGGGTGGCGCTGGCGATGGCTGCCGTGATGAACCTCGCCGGCGCCTTCCTCGGGTCCGGGGTCGCCAAGACCGTCAGCGAGGGGCTCATCCAGACGCCCGAGGGGTCGACGGGGATGGGCATCCTCTTCGCCGCGCTCGTCGGGGCGATCACCTGGAACCTCATCACCTGGTACTTCGGGCTGCCGTCGTCGTCCTCGCACGCGTTGTTCGGCGGCATGGTGGGGGCGGCGCTGGCCGGCGGGACGACCGTGTACTGGGACGGGGTGCTGGAGAAGATCGTCATCCCGATGTTCGTGTCGCCGGTGGTGGGTCTGCTCGCCGGTTATCTGGTGATGACGGCGATCATGTGGATCTTCCGGCGGTCCAATCCGCACAAGGCGAAGCGGGGCTTCAGGATCGCGCAGACGGTCTCCGCGGCGGGGATGGCGCTGGGGCACGGTCTGCAGGACGCGCAGAAGACGATGGGCATCGTGGTGATGGCGCTGGTCATCGCCGATGTCGAGGACTACGGCGATCCGATTCCGGTGTGGGTGAAGATCGCTTGTGCGGTGATGCTGTCCGCGGGCACGTACGCGGGTGGCTGGCGGATCATGCGGACGCTGGGGCGGAAGATCATTGAGCTGGATCCGCCGCAGGGGTTCGCGGCGGAGAGTACGGGGGCGACGATCATGTTCGGGTCGGCGTTTCTGTTTCATGCGCCGATCTCCACTACGCATGTGATCACTTCGGCGATCATGGGTGTGGGGGCTACGAAGCGGATCAATGCGGTGCGGTGGGGGGTTGCCAAGAACATCGTGCTGGGGTGGTTCATTACGATGCCGGCGGCGGCGGCGGTTGCTGCGGCGGCGTTCGGGTTGGTGAACCTGGCGTTTCTGTAGGGCGCGGCGTTCTCTCCGGGTGCCGTACCAGGGGGCTCCGCCCCCTGGACCCCCGGCCTATGCCCACCCACCACCCGACTCGGTTGGATGAGAAGGCACCGCAGGGCCGGCTCGGTTGGATGAGAAGGCGCCGCAGGGTCGGCTCGGTTGGATGAGAAGGTGCCGTACACACAGCAGGGCCCGCCCCCGGGAACCGGGAGCGGGCCCTTTCCTCGCGGTGGCACCGCCATGCAGCACCGCGAGGGGATCGGGGTTCCGGCTCAGCCGAAGCGGCCGGAGATGTAGTCCTCCGTGGCCTGGACCGACGGGTTGGAGAAGATGCGCTCCGTGTCGTCGATCTCGATGAGCTTGCCGGGCTGGCCGACGGCCGCCAGGTTGAAGAAGGCGGTGCGGTCGGAGACGCGGGCCGCCTGCTGCATGTTGTGCGTCACGATGACGATCGTGAAGCGTTCCTTCAGCTCGCCGATCAGGTCCTCGATGGCGAGGGTGGAGATCGGGTCCAGGGCGGAGCAGGGCTCGTCCATGAGCAGGACGTTCGGCTCGACGGCGATCGCCCGCGCGATGCACAGACGCTGCTGCTGACCGCCGGAGAGGCCCGAGCCGGGCTTGTTGAGGCGGTCCTTGACCTCGTTCCAGAGGTTCGCGCCCCGGAGGGATTTCTCGACGACATCGTCCAGCTCGGACTTCTTGTACTTGCCGTTGAGGCGCAGGCCCGCCGCCACGTTGTCGTACACCGACATCGTGGGGAACGGGTTCGGGCGCTGGAAGACCATGCCGACCTCGCGGCGCACGGCCACCGGGTCGATCCCGCTGCCGTACAGGTTCTCGGTGTCGAGCATGACCTTGCCCTCGACCCGGCCGCCGGGGGTGACCTCGTGCATGCGGTTGAGGGTGCGCAGGAACGTGGACTTGCCGCAGCCGGAGGGGCCGATGAAGGCCGTCACCGAGCGGGGTTCGATGGTCATCGAGATGTCCTCGATGGCCAGGAAGGAGCCGTAGTAGGCGTTGAGGCCGCTGACATCGATGCGCTTGGCCATGTGAATCACTGCTTCTTTCGGGTCGCTGACGGTACTGACTCGTGGCCGCGTCAGCGACCGGTCTTCGGGGCCTTCCAGCGGGCTATGCCGCGGGCCACCAGGTTGAGGATCATGATGAACGCGATGAGCGTCAGGGCCGCCGCCCAGGCACGGTCGTAGGCCGGTTCCGAGCCGTTGGTGTACTGCAGGTAGATGTACATCGGCAGCGAGGCCTGCGGGTCGGAGAAGGGGTTGGAGTTGATGAAGTTCGTCCCCCAGACCAGCAGCAGCACGGGGGCGGTCTCGCCGGTGATACGGGCGATCGCGAGCATCACGCCCGTGGTGATGCCGCCGATGGAGGTCGGCAGGACCACCTTCAGGATGGTGCGCCACTTCGGCACGCCCAGGGCGAGGGACGCCTCGCGCAGCTCGTTCGGGACGAGCTTGAGCATCTCCTCCGTGGAGCGGACGACCACCGGGATCATCAGGATGGACAGGGCCATCGAGCCGGCGAAGCCGGAGTAGCCCATGTCGAGGATGAGGATCCACAGGCTGAGGATGAACAGACCCGCGACGATCGACGGGATGCCCGTCATGACGTCGACGAAGAAGGTGACGGCCTTGGCCAGCTTGCCGCGGCCGTACTCGACCAGGTAGATCGCGGTGAGCACACCGACCGGCACGGAGATCAGGGTGGCGAGGCCGACCTGCTCCAGGGTGCCGAGGATGGCGTGGTAGATACCGCCGCCGGGCTCGCTGTCGGCGACGACGCCCATCGAGTGGGTCAGGAAGAAGCCGTCGAGGACCTTCACGCCCTGCTTGACGGTCTCCCAGGTCAGGGAGGCGAGCGGGACGACGGCCAGGATGAAGGCGACCCAGACCAGGCTGGTCGCGGTGCGGTCCTTGGCCTGGCGGCTGCCCTCGACCTTGGCCGAGATGGCGTAGGAGCCGACGACGAACAGCAGGGCGGCGATCAGTGCCCACTGGATGTCGCTGTTCAGGCCGGCCGCGGTGCTGATGCCGAGGCCGACGGCGATCGATCCGGCGGCGACCGCCCACGCGAACCACTTGGGCAGGGTCGCGCCGCGCAGGGAGCTGACCGGAGGCTTGTCGTGCAGTGCGTGGCTCATGCGTTGGCCCCCGAGTACTCCTTGCGGCGGGCGATGATCAGTCGGGCCGCGCCGTTGACCAGCAGGGTGATGACGAACAGGACCAGACCGGAGGCGATCAGCGCGTCACGGCCCATCTCGGTCGCCTCGTTGAACTTGCTGGCGATGTTCTGGGCGAAGGTGCCGCCGCCCGGGTCGAGGAGGCTGGCGTTGATGTCGAAGCTCGGGGAGAGCACCATGGCGACGGCCATCGTCTCGCCGAGGGCGCGGCCGAGGCCCAGCATCGAGGCGGAGATGACGCCGGAGCGGCCGAAGGGCAGCACCGACATGCGGATGACCTCCCAGCGCGTGGCGCCGAGGGCCAGGGCGGCCTCCTGGTGCATGCGCGGGACCTGGTCGAAGACCTCGCGGCTCACGCTGGTGATGATCGGCAGGATCATGATGGCCAGCAGGATGCCGACGGTGAACAGCGAACGCGGGGCGCCGTCGTTCCACTCGAGGATCCCGGTCCAGCCGAGGTAGTCGTCGAGCCAGCCGTAGAGGCCGACCAGCTGCGGCACCAGGACGAGGGCGCCCCACAGGCCGTAGATGATGGACGGCACGGCGGCGAGCAGGTCGATCACGTACGCGATGGGGCCGGACAGGCGGCGGGGCGCGTAGTGCGTGATGAACAGGGCGATGCCGACCGCGACGGGCACCGCGATGATCATGGCGATGATCGACGAGACGACGGTGCCGAAGGCCAGGACCGCGATGCCGAACTGCGGCGGGATGCCGGCGGGGTTCCACTCGAAGGCGGTGAAGAAGTTGGCCTCGTCCTTGCTGATCGCGAGGACGGCACGGTAGGTGAGGAAGGCCGCGATGGCGGCCATGATCACCAGGACGAGGATGCCGGACCCGCGGGAGAGGCCGAGGAAGATCCGGTCGCCGGGGCGGGTGGCGCCGCGGGCGGCGCGCTTCTGCTCGGCCGGCGAAGGCTGCGGGAGAGGGGGAGGAGCTGTTTGCTGTGTCGTTATGTCCATCGGGGTCTCCGGTCTGCGGAGCCGCCGGGCGGGGCGGCTCGGTCGGAGCCGCCCGGTGGCCGGGGGCTCCAGGTGGCGGTGCACCGGACGGTGCGGACCGGCCCCGTCACCGGGGTCGGTCCGCACTCTCGGGTCAGCTGAGGCTCGAGATGGTCTCGCGGACCTTGGTGATGATCTCCTCGGGCATCGGGGCGTAGCCCGCGTCGGCGAGCAGGCTCTGACCGTCCTCGGAGGCGATGTAGTTCAGGAAGGACTTGGTGGCCGGCAGGGTCTCCGCCTTGTTGCCCTTGTCGCAGACGATCTCGTACGTCACCAGGACGATCGGGTAGGCGCCGTCGGCGGACGGGGTGTAGTCCAGCTCCAGGGCGAGGTCCTTGCCCTGGCCGACGACCTTGGCGGCGCCGATGGCCGCGGTGGCGTTCTCGACGGAGGCCTTGACCGGCTCTGCGGCCTCGGTCTTGATGTCGATGGTCTTGATGCCCTCCTTGGCGTAGGAGAGCTCGAAGTAGGAGATGGCGCCGCTGGTCTGCTTGACCTGCTGGGCGACACCGGAGGAGCCCTGCGCGGACTGGCCGCCCTTGGCCTCCCAGGCCTTGCCGGGCTCGTACTTCCAGTCGTCGGGCGCGGCGGCCTTGAGGTACTTGGTGAAGTTGTCCGTGGTGCCGGACTCGTCCGAGCGGTGGAAGGCCTGGATCTTCAGGTCGGGCAGCTTGGCGTCGGGGTTGAGCTTCTTGATCGCCTCGTCGTTCCAGTTGGTGATCTTGCTGTCGAAGATCCCGGCGAGGGTCGCGGCGTCCAGGGTGAGGGTGTCCACGCCCGGGACGTTGAAGCCGACGGCGATCGGGCCGCCGACCATGGGCAGGTCGATGCCCTGGCCGCCCGAGCAGACCTTCTTCGAGGCCGCGACCTCGTCGGGCTTCAGCGCGGAGTCGGAGCCGGCGAAGGCGGTCTGGCCCTGGGTGAAGGCGGTGATACCGGCGCCGGAGCCGTCCGGGCGGTAGTTGATCTGCACGTCCTTGCAGGCGGCGGTGTACTGCTTGACCCAGGCGTCGATGGCGTTCTTCTGCGCGGAGGAGCCGGAGGCCTGGAGCTGGCCCTTGGCGTCGCCGCAGTCGATGTTGCCGGCCTGCGCGGTGGCGGAGGCGTCGCCGCCGTTCGCCTCACCGGTGTCGTCGGAGCCGCACGCCGTGAGGGCCAGGGCGCCGGAGACGGCGAGAGCACCGAGAGCGAGGGCCCGCCGGTTCATGCGCTGAAGCTTCACTTGAGTTCCTTCCAGGAGCCGCCGTCCTGAATTCGGCGGCGTGCGCGAAGTGTGAGTGACGCGGATGCTTCTTTCTTCGGGCGATCCGCACCGCGTAAGGCCGAAATTAGGCAGAACAGGTGAAGGCGCCGATGGGCGTAAATGAACGGGGGGTGAACCCCTGTGGACGGTGCGGTGAGGTCACGGAACGCTTACGTCGAGGACACGGGGGTGTCGCGTATCTCGTGCAGGGTCGCCAGGAGGGCGGGGACGAGGGCGGCGTCGCGTGGTTCGGTGAGGTGGGCGCGGGCTCTGTCCGGGGGGAGCCAGAGGATGCGGTCGACCTCGGAGGTGGGGGTGAAGGTGCCGGAGAGGGCCTCGGCCGCCCAGTAGCGGACCTGCTTGGGGCGGCCTTTGGCCAGGTAGCGGACCGTGGGGAGCTCGGCGGACGGGACGGCCGTGTGGCCGGTCTCCTCGGCGACCTCGCGCAGCGCGGCGGCGAGCGGGTCCTCGCCGCGCTTCAGCTTGCCCTTGGGCCAGGACCAGTCGTCGTACTTGGGGCGGTGGACGAGACACAGTTCGATGTCACCAGTCACCGGGGAGCGGCGCCACAGGACACAGCCGGCGGCGTGGACGACGAGGGTGGTGGGGGTGCCCACGGTGTGTGTCCCTCCCTTGAGGCGCTCTATAACGTGCCGATCGCTTCCTTCTGCTCCTTCTGCCAGCAGCGCTGGAACGCGTACCGCGCCGCCTCCACCTCATGCCGCTGGTCGGCGTGCAGCACGCCGAGCGCGTACGCCGTGGCCGGGGCGATGCGCGGGGTGCGGGCCGCCTGGGCGCGTCCGGTGGGGATGAGCCGCGCGAGGCGGGCCGCCCTCCCCTTCAGTTCGGGTTTACTGCTCACTCACGCTCCCCTGAGTCGTCACACACGCTGCGCTGAGTCCGCCCGAGCCCGCCCTCAGTCGTCGACGTCCTCCCGGATGCGCTGGGCGCCACGCAGCCGCGCGGGTGCCGCCCGCCGGTTCTCGGCGATCTCCTCCTCGGTGGGAAGTTCGGCACCGCGTGTGAGCAGCTTGAGCCGGGGCTGGTAGCGCTCGGGGACGACGGGCAGCCCGGGGGGTGCGGTGGTGGCGGCGCCCGCCGCGAACACCTGCTTGACCAGCCGGTCCTCCAGCGAGTGGTACGACAGCACGGCGATGCGTCCGTCCACGGCGAGGGCCTTCACGGCGGCCGGGATCGCGCGTTCCAGCACGGCGAGTTCGCCGTTGACCTCGATCCTGAGGGCCTGGAAGGTGCGCTTGGCCGGGTTGCCGCCGGTGCGCTTGGCGGCCTGCGGCAGCGCGTCGCGGATCAGCTCGACCAGGCGGGCGCTGGTGGTGAACGGCTCCTTCTCGCGCTCGCGGACGATCGCCGCCACGATCCGCTTGGCCTGCTTCTCCTCGCCGTAGGCGCGCAGGATGCGGACGAGTTCGCCGGGCGGGTAGGTGTTGAGGACCTCGGCGGCGCTGACGCCGGTCGTCTGGTCCATGCGCATGTCGAGGGGGGCGTCCTGGGCGTAGGCGAAGCCGCGGTCGGCCTCGTCGAGCTGCATGGAGGAGACGCCGAGGTCGAACAGGACGCCCTGCACGCGTGCGATGCCGAGCTTGTCGAGCACCTCGGGCAGTTCGTCGTAGACGGCGTGCACCAGGGTGGCGCGGTCGCCGTAGGGGGCGAGCCGCTCGCCGGACAGGCGCAGCGCCTCCTTGTCGCGGTCCAGGGCGACGAGCCGGGCCTCGGGGAACCGCTTCAGCAGCGCCTCGCTGTGGCCGCCGAGGCCGAGGGTGCAGTCGACGACGACCGCTCCGGGGCGCTCCAGGGCGGGTGCCAGCAGATCCAGGCACCGCTGGAGCATCACCGGGACGTGTCGACTCTCGCTCAAGGGGCCCTCTCAAATCCGGCACGATGCGAGACGCACCGCCGGGTCCCCGCCCCTGTCCCGGTGAAGGGGGGGCCTGCCGGCGCCTTCAAGCGTCAGCCGGCCGGGAGCGGGAGGAGGCCGAGCCGTACGTACGCGCCGCGCACGCGGGGGGATCTCCGGGCAGGGGGGCCCGGGGCTCCGGGGGAATTCCGTTCAGCGGAGTAAGTCTCGCGCAGAGTCTCGCCTACCGCTTCGCGTCACTTTAGTCCACGGGGTGGCCCGGTCAATCAACCGGCCTGCGCGTCGCGGGCCGGGGCACGGGGCAACCACGCGGTGACGGAATCACCCGTACGAGGGGCGTCACACCACTCCTGTGGGTTCCCTCACACCACGGCGTGATGACGTTCTTTGTCCCGGCTTTGTCCCGACTTCACAGCGCGCCGGGATCGAGGGTGACCAGTAACGTCATGAGTATGACGACTTCTGCATCGGTTCCCGCCGACTCCACTGGCACGACCGTCGGCGGCGGCTCGGTCACCGACCGCCTGGTCGACGCCAACCGGAAGTACGCCGCCGAGTTCACCGACCCGGGGATGGACGCCCGTCCGGTCCTGAAGGTCGCGGTGGTGGCCTGCATGGACGCCCGGCTCGACCTGCACGCCGCCCTCGGCCTGGAGCTCGGCGACTGCCACACCATCCGCAACGCGGGCGGTGTCGTCACCGACGACGTGATCCGCTCGCTGACCATCAGCCAGCGCGCGCTGGGCACCCGCAGCGTGGTCCTGATCCACCACACCGGCTGCGGCCTGGAGTCCCTCACCGAGGAGTTCCGGCACGACCTGGAGATGGAGGTGGGCCAGCGTCCTGCCTGGGCCGTGGAGGCGTTCCGGGACGTCGACCAGGACGTGCGGCAGTCGATGCAGCGGGTGCGGACCTCGCCGTTCCTGCTGCACACCGACGACGTGCGTGGTTTTGTGTTCGATGTGAAGACCGGTCTGCTGCGCGAGATCGACCCCGCCTGACCTGCCCGCCCGCCCCGAGTGCGACCCGATCCCCCGGTGACACAAAGGTCGTAAGATCCGACATATCGCCGTCAGTTGTCCACAGGCGAGTGACACGAATCGGTAACGGCAGCAAGAATGCGGGGGTGGTGTCACGCGGAACGTTGTGCGCGTGGCGTCCGTATTCGGGGTGGGCCGGTCCGCAGAGCAAGGCGTCGGCCCGGGACATTTGGGGTCCTCCGCTCCCAGTGAGCGCGGGGAAAGGCCGAGGAGGGCCGGGTGACGACCTATGACGATCGAGCGAGCCTCACTGAACTGACCGGCGTGGTCGAGCGCGTACGGGGTTCGGTGGAGGGCGTGATCGAGGGCAAGCCCGAGGTCGTACGGCTCTCGCTGACCGTACTGCTCGCCGAGGGACATCTGCTCATCGAGGATGTCCCGGGAGTCGGCAAGACGATGCTGGCGAAGGCCCTGGCGCGGTCCATCGACTGCTCGGTGCGGCGGATCCAGTTCACGCCGGACCTGCTGCCCTCGGACATCACCGGTGTGTCCATCTGGGACCAGCAGCGCCGGGACTTCGAGTTCAAGCCGGGTGCCATCTTCGCGCAGGTGGTGATCGGTGACGAGATCAACCGCGCGTCGCCGAAGACGCAGTCCGCGCTCCTGGAGTCCATGGAGGAGCGCCAGGTCACCATCGACGGCAAGACCTACGAGCTGCCCAGCCCCTTCATGGTGGTGGCCACGCAGAACCCGGTCGAGATGGAGGGCACCTATCCGCTGCCGGAGGCCCAGCGCGACCGTTTCATGGCCCGCGTCTCGGTCGGCTACCCCAGCGCGGAGGCCGAGCTGCAGATGCTGGACGTGCACGGCGGTGTCTCCCCGCTGGAGGACCTCCAGCCGGTGGCGCACGCGCACGAGATCCTGAAGCTGATCGAGGCGGTGCGCGGCGTGCACGTGGCCGAGCCGGTGCGCCGGTACGCGGTGGAGCTGGTCGCCGCCACCCGCACGCACCCCGACCTCAGACTCGGCGCCTCCCCGCGCGCGACGCTGCATCTGCTGCGCGCGGCGAAGGCGTCCGCCGCCCTCAGCGGCCGGGAGTACGCGCTGCCGGACGACATCCAGGCGCTCGCGGTGGCCGTGCTGGCCCACCGGCTGCTGCCGACCGCGCAGGCCCAGCTCAACCGCCGCACCGCCGAGCAGGTGGTCCACGACATCCTGCAACGCACCCCGGTGCCCGCGGCGGCCCCCCAGCAGACCGGCTACGGCCTGGGCCACAGCGGCCCGGCGTACGGCCAGCAGCCGCCGCGGAGGCTGTGATGACCACCGCGGGTGCGGTTCACGCCGAGGGCGCCGACGGCGACAGGGGCGGACTGCGCACGGCACTGGCCGGGCTCACCACCCGCGGGCGTTCGTTCCTGGCCGCCGGTGTGGCCGCCGCGATCTGCGCCTATGTGCTCGGCCAGAGCGATCTGCTGCGGGTCGGCCTCCTGCTCGCGGTGCTGCCGCTGGTGTGCGCGGCCGTGCTGTACCGCACCCGGTACCGGGTCGCAGGCAGCCGCCGGCTCTCCCCCGCGCGGGTGCCCGCCGGCAGCGAGGCCCGGGTGCATCTGCGGATGGACAACATCTCCCGGCTGCCGACCGGCCTGCTGATGCTCCAGGACCGGGTGCCCTACGTGCTCGGCCCGCGCCCGCGGTTCGTGCTGGACCGGGTGGAGGCGGGCGGGCGCCGCGAGGTGTCCTACCGGGTCCGCTCGGATCTGCGCGGACGCTATCCGCTGGGCCCGCTGCAGCTGCGGCTGTCGGACCCGTTCGGGATGTGCGAGCTGACCCGGTCCTTCTCCACGTACGACACGCTCACGGTGATCCCGCGTGTGGAGCCGCTGCCGCCGGTGCGGCTGAGCGGTGAGGCCAAGGGCTACGGCGACGGGCGGCAGCGCGCGCTGGCGCTGGCCGGTGAGGACGACGTGATCCCGCGCGGCTACCGATACGGCGACGATCTGCGCCGGGTGCACTGGCGCTCCACCGCGCGCTACGGCGAGCTGATGGTGCGCCGCGAGGAGCAGCCGCAGCGGGCCCGCTGCACGGTGCTGCTGGACACCCGCGCCATCGCCTACCAGGGCGCGGGCCCCGACGCGGCCTTCGAGTGGGCGGTGTCGGGCGCGGCCTCCGTGCTGGTGCACATGCTGGAGCGGGGCTTCTCGGTGCGGCTGCTGACCGACACCGGCAATGTGGTGCCGGGCGAGGGCTCCGACGGGTTCGCGGGCGCCAGCCAGGAGTCGGCGGACGCGGCCGGGCTGATGATGGACACCCTCGCGGTCGTGGACCACTCCGACGGCGCGGGCCTGTCGCGCGCGTACGACGTGCTGCGCGGCGGGAACGAGGGGCTGCTGGTGGCGTTCCTCGGCGATCTCGACGAGGAGCAGGCCGCGGTGCTCGCCCGGATGCGGCAGCGCAGCGGGGGCGCCCTCGCCTTCGTGCTGGACAGCGGGGCGTGGATGCGGGAACCGGCCGAAGGGTCCGGCGCGTTGGACAGGAGCGGGCATCGGCTGCGGCTGCTGCGCGAGGCGGGCTGGACGGCGCTGGCGGTGCCGCGGGGCGCGTCGCTGAACGAGCTGTGGCGTCAGGCCGAGCGGGAGCGTTCGGGCCTGGCCGCGGCGAGCGGTGGGGAGGGACCGTGATGAGCGGGCGGGTACGGCTGGCCCTGGCCGCCTGGGTGGCCACGCTGCTGGCGGCGAGCGCCCTGCTGCCTCTGGTCGAGCCGGCCACATGGATCGTGCAGGCGGCGTTCCTGCTGGCCGTGCAGGCGGGCGTGGGCGCGGCGGCCCGGCGGGTGCCGCTGGCACGCCCGCTGACGGTGGCGGTGCAGGCGCTGGTGACCCTGGTGCTGCTGACCGTGGTGTTCGCGCGGGAGCAGGCCCTCGCCGGTGTGCTGCCGGGCCCGGACGCCTTCCGTTTCCTCGCCGAGCTGCTGGAGCAGGGCGGGAACGACGTCAGCCGCTACGCGATACCGGCCCCGCTGTCCGACGGCATCCGGCTGATGCTGATCGGCGGGGTGCTGGTGATCGGGCTGCTCGTGGACACCCTCGCGGTGACCTTCCGCAGCGCGGCGCCGGCGGGCCTTCCGCTGCTCGCGCTGTACTCAGTGGCCGCCGGGCTGTCCGACGGAGGCAGCGACTGGCTGTGGTTCCTGCTGGCGGCGGCCGGCTATCTGATGCTGCTGCTGGCCGAGGGCCGCGACCGGCTCTCCCAGTGGGGGCGGGTCTTCGGCGGGGCATCGCGGGGTCCGGACGAGCCGGCCGGGCCGGCCGCTCCGGTGCGCACGGGGCGGCGGATCGGCGCGCTGACGCTGGGCATCGCCCTGGTGGTGCCGCTCGGCCTGCCCGCGATGAACGGCGGCCTGCTGGACCCGGCGGGCACGGGCGTCGGCTCGGGCAGCGGCGGGGGCGGCACCATCTCCGCGGTGAACCCGCTGGTGTCGCTGCGCGACTCGCTGAACGTGGACGAGGACCGCCAGGTGATGTCGCTGCGCACCGAGATGGACAACGTCTCGGACCTGTACCTGCGCATCGTGTCCCTGGACGACTTCGACGGCACCACCTGGAAGCCGTCCAAGCGGTCGATCACCACCGTGCCCGACGACGCCTTCCCGAACCCGACGGGCCTCGGCCCGGATGTCAGGCGCAAGGAGTTCGTGACCACCATCTCGACCGCCGAGTGGTACGGCCAGGACTGGCTGCCGATGCCGTACCCGCCGAGCGGCGTGGACATCAGGGGCAACTGGCGCTACGAACCGGTCGGCATGACGCTGGTCGGCGACCACGGCCAGAACACCCGCGGACTGACCTACCAGGTGCGCGGCCTCGATGTGCGGCCCACCGCGGAGCAGCTGGCCGACGCCCCGGCGCCGCCGGCCGCCCTGAGGCGTGAGTACACGGAGCTGCCGGACTCGCTGCCCGACGTGGTGGCCGAGACGGCCCGCGAGGTCACCGCGGAGGCGGAGAGCCCCTACGACCAGGCCGTCGCGCTGCAGGAGTACTTCGCGGTGACCGGCGGCTTCGAGTACGACACCCAGGTGGACGTCGGCAGCGGCTCACGGGCGATCGCCCGCTTCCTGCGGGACAAGCAGGGCTTCTGCGTGCACTTCTCCTTCGCGATGGCGTCGATGGCCCGTTCCCTGGGCATTCCGGCCCGGGTCGCGGTGGGCTTCGCGCCGGGCACCCCGCAGGCGGACGGCACGGTGTCGGTGGGGCTGCGGGACGCGCACGCCTGGCCGGAGCTGTACTTCGAGGGGGCGGGCTGGACCCGCTTCGAGCCGACCCCGACCCGCGGATCCGTCCCGTCCTACACCGTCCCGGACACCGCCGACAGTGCGCTGCCCGACCCGGTGCAGCCGTCCCAGGAGGCGTCCTCGGCTCCGTCGGCCGCGCCCTCGCAGAGCGAGACCTGCACGGCCGTGGAGAAGAAGCTGAACGGTGGCTGTGCCAGTGAGTCGGCGCAGGCGGCGCTGCCCAGCGGCGGTGACGGGCCGAAGTGGTACGCGGTGCTGGCGTGGGCACTGGCCGGTCTCGCCGTGCTGGTGCTGCCACTGGCGCCGATGCTGTGGCGGCTGCGAACACGCGCGGTGCGCCTCGGCGCGCACGGCCGGTCGGACACGGACGCGGCGCCGCACATTCTGGCCGTCTGGGACGAGCTGACCGACACGGCGTGGGACTTCGGTATCTCGCCGGACGAGTCGCTGACCCCGCGCAAGGCCGCCGCCCGCATCGTGCGGCTGGGCCGGCTCGACGAGGTCGGCGCGGCCTCGGTGCACCGGGTGGCCGACGCGGTGGAGCAGGTCCTGTACGCGCCGCGGCCCCGCCCGGTGGCCGGTCTGACGGAGGACGTGCACCGGGTGATCGCCGGACTGCGCTCCGCGGTCGGCCGGGGCACGCGCCTGCGGGCCGTCCTCGTCCCGCGCTCCGCGGTGCGGGTGACCTGGGCGGTCTCGGCCTGGTGGTCCGGCGTCCGGGGGCGGGCGCTGGCACTGCGGCCGACGTGGCGCAGGCCGTCGCGGCAGCAGGGCTGAGGCGTACCAGCAGCAGAGGGCACCATCAGCAGAGGTGCGCGGGAAGCGCATGCGTCAGGGGGTGACCACCTTCGCGGTGGTCACCCCCTGATCCATGTCTTCGGCCGGGTGAGAGCCGTATGTGCTAGTGGCCGCCCTGTTCGTCGCGGCGGCGCTGCCAGCGCTCCTCGATGCGGTCCATCATCGAGCGCCGCTGCCTGCCCTGACGGCCTGCCTGCGGGGAACCTGTGGCACCGGCGGCCTGCTGTTCTCCAGGCTTGGGTGCCTTGCGCCAGCCGGTCACGGCGAGAACCGCGCAGCCCAGCATGACGAGGAATCCCACCACACTGAGCCAGACCTGCTGGGCGACCATACCGGCCATGAGGAGCGCAATACCTACGAGGAAGCCCGCGACCGCCTGGTAGACCCGCCGCCGGGTGTACGTACGCAGCCCGCTTCCCTCAAGCGCCGACGCGAACTTGGGATCTTCGGCGTACAGCGCTCGCTCCATTTGCTCGAGCATGCGCTGCTCGTGCTCCGAGAGCGGCACGGAGTCCTCCTCATCGTGCAGTCGCCGGGGCGACCCGGGGGGTCCCTTCAGGATAGGCAGGGAATCGCCCCCGTGAAACCCGCCCCTCTGCGCCAATTGGCCAACCGGTTCGCCATGGACGTCCCGGCTCGCTGAGAGTCACATTCCCCTGCGGCCGACCCGTCATGCCGGACGGTCTCCCTCGATCATACGGCGCCAAGCCGCCATTCGGGGGGCCTGTGGCGGACTCCATCGGCGGCCGGAAGGTCAGCACGGGGCGCTGATCAGCGGCGCGCCACGGAAGTGCGCTCAGACCTCGGAGGTCTCGGGGGTCTCTCCGGCCTCACCGAGCACATGGAGCTGGGTGGCGACGGAGTGGAAGGCGGCGAGCTCGGCGGCGGCGGCCTCGAGCTTCAGCAGGGCGTCCAGGGCGCCGGGCTCGGTGTCCACGAGCACGCCGGGGACGAGGTCGGCGAAGACCCGCACGCCGTGCACGGCGCCGACGGCGAGGCCCGCGCCCTCGACGAGGGCGGTGAGCTGCTCGGCGGTGAAGCGGCGCGGCACGGGGTCACCCGAGCCCCATCGGCCGTTCGGGTCGTCGAGCGCCTGCCGGGCCTCGGTGAAGTGCCCGGCGAGGGCGCGGGCGAGCACGGCGCCGCCGAGTCCGGCGGCGAGCAGGCTGAGGACGCCGCCGGGGCGCAGGGCGGCGACCGCGTTGCGCACGCCCTCGGCGGGGTCGTCGACGTACTCCAGGACGCCGTGGCACAGCACGATGTCGTAGCCGCCGCGCTCGGCCACGTCGAGCAGGCCGTGCGCGTCGCCCTGGACGCCCTGGACGCGGTCGGCGACGTCCGCCTCGGCGGCGCGGCGCTCGAGGGCGAACAGGGCGTTGGGGCTGGGGTCGACCACGGTGACCCGGTGGCCGAGGCGGGCGAGGGGCACGGCGAAGTTGCCGCTGCCGCCGCCGGTGTCGAGGACGTCCAGGGCCTGCCGTCCGGTCGCCTTGACCCGGCGTTCCAAGGCGTCCTGGAGGACCTCCCAGACCACGGCGGTACGGAGGGCGGCGCGGGGGCGCAGGTCCGACACGGCAGTTGACTCCTCGGCGCGGCACCGCCTCGTTGACGGCGGAGCGATTCGGGCTGCCTCTCCGGACCCCGGATCCGGGACACGGCGGAGGCTTCAGGCGCCTCCCACCCTATTGCCTCCGGGCCGGTATTCGGTCACCTGCCCGGGGCGGGTACCCGGTCACCTGCCTGGGGGCGGCGCCTGGGCACCGCCCCGGCGACGCCGTACCGGCGACTGCCACCGTCCTGACAGCAGTCACCGCCCGGCGGCCGTCGCCCGTGGCGGTGTCCGTCAGCCCGCGTCCGGCATCTCGCGGTCGCGGGGCGCGGTGCCGGGGGCC
>NZ_JAOCQE010000121.1 GCF_025290915.1 Streptomyces sp. 15-116A
GCCCTCGTCCCGCACGGACGCCCCGTACGCCTTCACCCCGGACAGCCACGGCCCCCTGCGGGTGTCCTTCCCGTGCCCGACGTGCCACCAGCGCATCCGGGTGCCGGTACGGGGGCGGGTGCGGGCGCGGTGCGGGTTGTGCCGGACCGTGCTGGAGTGCGATACGTGAGCCGGGGCGGGCGGCGATGTCAGTGGGCGCCGTACACCTGCTCCGGTTCCCTGGCCGTCGCCAGCAGGGCGCGGGCCGTCCCGCCCGCCTCCGACGGCGTGAGTCGGGTGCCCTTGTCGCTGGTCGGGCCCCGGTGCCAGCCGTCCATCACGGTGATACGGCCGCCCTCCGTCTCGAAGACACGGCCGGTGACCCCCTCGCTCGCGGCCGAGCCGAGCCACACCACCAGAGGGGAGACGTTCTCCGGGGCCATGGCGTCGAAACCGGTGGCCGGTGCCGTCATCGTCGCGGCGAACGTGCGTTCTGTCATCCGGGTGCGTGCGGCGGGGGCGATGGCGTTGGCCTGGACGCCGTAGCGGCCGAGTTCCGCCGCCGCGACCAGCGTGAGCGCGAGGATCCCGGCCTTCGCGGCGCTGTAGTTGCCCTGCCCGACCGAGCCCAGGAGTCCCGCCCCGCTGCTGGTGTTGACGACCCGGGCCACGGGCCGGCGCCCGGCCTTGCTCTCGGCCCGCCAGTGGGCGGCCGCGTGTTTCAGGGGAAGGAAGTGGCCCTTGAGGTGCACACGCACGACCGCGTCCCAGTCGTCCTCGTCGAGGTTGATCAGCGTCCGGTCGCGCAGGAAACCGGCGTTGTTGACGAGGGTGTCGAGCCGACCGTACGTCTCCAGCGCGGCGCGTACGAGGGAGGCGGCGCCCTCGGTCGTGGCGATGTCGCCGCCGTGGGCCACCGCTTCGCCGCCCGCCGCGCGGATCTCGGCGGCGACACGGGCGGCCGGGTCGTCCGGGCCAGGGGTGCCGTCGAGACCCACGCCGAGGTCGTTGACGACCACCCGCGCACCCTCGGCGGCGAACGCCAGCGCGTGCGCCCGCCCGAGCCCGCGTCCCGCGCCGGTGACCACGACCACCCGTCCGTCGCACAACCCGCCCATCTCACCGCTCCTTCGGGACCGTCGACGCGTCGAGGAACGCGGGCCGCTCCCCGCCGCCGTGCACCTGGAGGCTCGCCCCGGTGATGTACGCGGCGGCGTCCGAGGCGAGGAACACGGCCGCCGCGCCGATGTCGTACGGTTCCGCGAGCCGGCCCAGCGGGACCGTGCGGGCGACGGCCGCGAGCCCGTCCGTGCCGCCGTAGTGGAGGTGGGACCGCTCGGTGCGGACCATGCCGACGACCAGGGTGTTGACCCGGACGTCCGGCGCCCATTCCACCGCCATGGAACGGGCCAGGTTCTCCAGTCCCGCCTTGGCCGCCCCGTAGGCCGCCGAGCCGGGCGAGGGCCGGGTGCCGCTGACGCTGCCGATCATGACGACCGAGCCCCGGGCCCGCCGCAGCCGCTCGTACGCGGCGAGGGTGGCGGTCAGCGGTGCGAGGAGGTTGAGCTCCAGCACGCGCGCGTGACGCGCGGCGTCGGCCTCGGTGAGCAGGCGGTACGGGGTGCCGCCCGCGTTGTTGACCAGCACGTCGACGCGGGGCAGCGCGGCGAAGAAGTCCCGTACGGCGTCCGGGTCGCGCAGGTCGAGGGGCCGGAACTCGGTGCCGGGGAGGGCCACTTCGGGGGGCCGGCGGGCGCAGGTGACGACTTGGGCTCCGGCGTCGGCGAAGGCCCGCGCGATGCCGGCGCCGACACCCCGGGTGCCGCCCGTGACGACGGCGACCTTCCCGTCCAGCTCCATCCGCCGTAACCTCCCTAACAAACGTTTGGTGGAAAGGTAGCTGATGCGCCCATGAGTGTCTCCACCTCGTCCCCGGAAAAGGGGATTCGTCTCGTCACCGTCGACGTCCCGCCGGTGAACGCCCTTCCCGTGGCCGCGTGGTTCGCGCTGGCGGAGGCCGTGCGGGAGGCCGGGCGTGATGCGGAGGTCCGCTGTGTGGTGCTGGCGGCTCAGGGGCGGGGCTTCAACGCGGGCGTGGACATCAAGGAGATCCGGTCGGGCGGCGCCGGCGCGCTGCTCGGCGCCAACCGCGGCTGCGCGGAGGCCTTCGCGGCGGTGTACGAGTGCGAGGTGCCGGTGGTGGCGGCGGTGCAGGGTCACTGTCTGGGCGGTGGCATCGGGCTCGTGGGCAACGCGGACGCGATCGTGGCGAGCGAGGACGCCGTCTTCGGTCTGCCGGAGCTGGACCGGGGGGCGCTGGGGGCGGCCACCCATCTGGCCCGGCTGGTCCCCGCGCATCTGATGCGGACCCTGTACTACACCGCCGGCACGGTGAGCGCGGCGGAGCTGCACGCGCACGGGGCGGTGTGGAGGGTCGTACCGCGCGATGAACTGCGCGCTGCCGCCCTGGAGTTGGCGGGGCGGATCGCGGCGAAGGACGGGCGGCTGCTGCGGCTGGCCAAGGCCGCTCTCAACGGCATCGATCCCGTCGACGTGCGCCGCTCCTACCGCTTCGAGCAGGGCTTCACCTTCGAGGCCGAGCTCAGCGGGACGGGCGGGCGGGTGCGGGACGGATTCGGGCGGGGCGGCTTGAAGCAGGACGGCCCAGAGCGGGACGGCTTACGGCAGGACGGCTTGGAACCGGACAGCTCGCGGCGGGGGGACGTCTAGATGGCGGGCCCGGCCGACAAGGCCATGACAGCCGACGCGGCCGTCGCCCGGCTGTCCAGCGGTATGACGCTCGGCATCGGCGGCTGGGGCGCGCGCCGCAAGCCGATGGCGCTGGTCAGGGCGCTGCTACGGTCGGATGTCGGGGACTTGACGGTGGTCTCGTGCGGCGGCCCGGACGTGGGTCTGCTGGCCGCCGCAGGACGGATCCGCAGGCTGGTCACGGCGTTCGTCACGCTCGACTCGATCCCCCTCGAACCCCACTACCGCGCGGCCCGCGAGCGCGGTGCCTTCGCGCTGACGGAGGTCGACGAGGCGATGCTGCTGTGGGGGCTGCGGGCGGCGGCGCACCGGATGCCGTTCCTGCCGGTGCGGACGGGGCTCGGCTCGGACGTGATGCGGGTGAACCCGGAGCTGCGGACGGTGACCTCGCCGTACGGCGACGGGGAGACGTTCGTCGCGATGCCCGCGCTGCGCCTGGACGCGGCCCTGGTGCACCTGAACCGGGCGGACCGGGCGGGCAACGGCCAGTATCTGGGCCCGGATCCGTACTTCGACGACCTGTTCTGCGCGGCGGCGGACACCGCGTACGTCTCCTGCGAGCGGATCGTGGAGACGGCCGAGCTGACGAAGGAGGCGGCGCCGCAGAGGCTGCTGATCCCCCGGCACCGGGTGACGGGGGTCGTGGAGGCCCCGAACGGGGCGCACTTCACGTCGTGCGCGCCGGACTACGGGCGGGACGAGGCGTTCCAGAGGTACTACGCGTCCACACCGTGGGGGGAGTTCGCCGCTCGGTTCCTGGGCGGCGGGGAGCGGGAGTACGAGTCGGCCGTCGCCGCGTGGCGCGGAGGGGAGCGGGGATGACGGCGGTCACCCGGGCCGAGTACTGCGTCATCGCCTGCGCCGAGGTCTGGCGCGGCGCCGGGGAGATCCTCGCGAGCCCCATGGGCACGATTCCGTCCCTGGGCGCCCGGCTCGCCCGGCTCACCTTCGCGCCGGAGCTGCTGCTGACCGACGGCGAGGCGATGCTGGTCGGCGCCGACGGCACCGTCGAGGGCTGGCTGCCCTACCGGCGCCATCTGGACCTCGTCACCGGCGGCCGACGGCACGTGATGATGGGCGCGAGCCAGCTCGACCGGTACGGCAACCAGAACATCTCCTGCATCGGCGACTGGGCGCGACCGCGACGGCAGCTGCTCGGGATGCGCGGGGCGCCGGTCAACACGCTGAACAATCCGACGAGTTACTGGGTGCCGAGACACTCCCGGCGGGTGTTCGTGGAGCGGGTCGACGTGGTGTGCGGCGTGGGCTAC
Source organism: Streptomyces sp. 15-116A (assembly GCF_025290915.1). Taxonomy (GTDB): domain Bacteria; phylum Actinomycetota; class Actinomycetes; order Streptomycetales; family Streptomycetaceae; genus Streptomyces. Next base: position 4,020 of record NZ_JAOCQE010000121.1, read on the forward strand.
GGCCGGGCCGGGGGCGCCCGATACCACCACCTGCACCGCGTCGTCACCGACCTCGCCGTCCTCGACTTCGCCACCCCCGACCGCTCGCTGCGGCTGGCGTCGCTGCATCCCGGGGTGACGGCTAAGGAGGTACAAGAGGCGACGGGCTTCACGCTCACGGTCCCCGACAAGGTGCCGTACACCCGCGAACCGACCGGGCGGGAGCTGGAGTTGATCCGCACGGTGATCGATCCGCGCGGCGCCCGCACCCGGGAGGTGCCTGCCTGATGGAGACCGCGCTCACCCGGCTGACCGGAGTCCGCCATCCCCTCGTCCAGACCGGCATGGGATGGGTCTCCGGCCCGCGTCTGGTCTCCGCCACGGCGAACGCGGGCGCGCTCGGGATCCTCGCCTCCGCGACGATGACGACGGACCGGCTGCGCGAGGCGATACGGGAGGTCAAGTCGCGCACCGAGGCGCCGTTCGGGGTCAATCTGCGGGCGGATGCGGCGGACGCCGGCGACCGGGTGCGCGTCCTCGTCGAGGAGGGCGTCCGGGTCGCCTCTTTTGCCCTGGCCCCGTCTCCCGGGCTCATCGCGGAGCTGAAGGAGGCCGGGGTCGTGGTCGTCCCGACCGTCGGTGCCCGGCGCCATGCCGAGAAGGTCGCGGCGTGGGGTGCGGACGCGGTGATCGTGCAGGGCGCGGAGGGCGGCGGCCACACCGGCGCCGTGGCGACGACGGTGCTGCTGCCGCAGGTGGTCGACGCTGTGCGGATACCGGTCGTGGCGGCGGGCGGCTTCTTCGACGGGCGGGGCCTGGTCGCGGCGCTGGCGTACGGGGCGGCGGGCGTGGCGATGGGGACGCGCTTCCTGCTGACCTCGGACTCGACGGTCCCGGACGCGGTGAAGGCACGCTATCTGGCGGCGACGGTCACGGACGTCACGCTCACCACGGCGGTCGACGGCCTCCCCCACCGCATGCTCCGCACGGACCTGGTCGCCGCCCTGGAGGGGTCCGGGCGGACACGCGCTCTGCTCCATGCCGTGCGCCACGCCTCCGCCTTCCGCAAGCTCTCGGGCCTGACCTGGCGGCAGCTGATCCACGACGGCCTCGCCACCAAGCACGCCAAGAACCTGACCTGGCCCCAGCTCCTCCTGGCCGCGAACACCCCGATGCTGCTCAAGTCCGCGATGGTGGACGGCCGTACGGACGCGGGAGTCATGGCCGCGGGCCAGGTCGCCGGGGTGATCGAGGACCTGCCGTCCTGCGCGGAGCTGGTGGACCGGATCATGAAGGAGGCGGAGGAGGTACGGGAGCGGTTCAGATCCGCTCGATGATCGTCACGTTCGCCTGGCCGCCGCCCTCGCACATCGTCTGGAGGCCGTAACGGCCGCCGGTGCGTTCCAGTTCGTGCAGGAGGGTGGTCATCAGCTTGGCGCCGGTCGCGCCGAGGGGGTGGCCCAGGGCGATCGCGCCGCCGTTGACGTTGACCTTGGCCGGGTCCGCGCCGGTCTCCTTCAGCCAGGCCAGGACGACCGGGGCGAAGGCCTCGTTGATCTCGACGAGGTCGAGGTCATCCAGGGACAGGCCCGTCTTCTTCAGGGCGTGGGCAGTGGCGGGGATGGGCGCGGTGAGCATGCGGATCGGGTCCTCGCCGCGCACGGAGAGATGGTGCACGCGGGCTCGGGGGGTGAGCCCGTGGTCGTGGACCGCCCGCTCGGAGGCCAGCAGCAGGGCCGCCGCGCCGTCGGAGACCTGGGAGGAGCAGGCGGCGGTGACGGTGCCGCCGTCGAGGACCGGTTTCAGCGCGGCCATCTTCTCCAGCGAGGTGTCCCGGCGCGGGCCCTCGTCGGTCGTCACGTCGCCGTAGGGCACGGTCTCCCGCAGGAAGCGGCCCTCGTCGATCGCCCGCACCGCCCGCCGGTGCGAGCGCAGCGCGTACTCCTCCTGCTCGCGCCGGCCGATGCCCCATTTCGCGGCGATCATCTCGGCCCCGGCGAACTGGTTCACCGGCCGGTCCCCGTACCGGGCCCGCCAGCCCGCGCTGCCCGCGAACGGCCCCTCGGTGAAGCCGAGCGGCTCGGCGGCCTGCCGGGTGGCGTAGGCGATGGGCACCCGGGACATGTTCTGCACGCCGCCCGCGACGACCAGGTCCTGCGTCCCGGACAGCACCGCCTGCGCGGCGAAGTGCACCGCCTGCTGCGAGGACCCGCACTGCCGGTCCACCGTCACACCCGGCACCTCCTCGGGCAGCCCGGCCGCCAGCCAGCAGGTCCGCGCGATGTCCCCGGCCTGCGGCCCCACCGCGTCCAGACAGCCGAACACCACGTCCTCGACCGCCGCCGGGTCGACGCCCGCGCGGGAGACCAGCTCCTTGAGCACATGCGCGCCGAGATCGGCCGGATGGACCCCGCTCAGCCCTCCCCCGCGCCGCCCCACGGGCGTACGGACCGCTTCGACGATGTAGGCCTCGGCCATGGCAACTCCCTCGTCCGGAAGGGTTATGCGCGTACGGCGATTCCGTCCAGGACCATCGACAGGTACTGCCGGGCGATCTCCTCGGGGCTGTGCTGTCCGCCCGGCCGGTACCAGGACGCGGCGACCCACACGGTGTCGCGCACGAACCGGTAGGTCAGCCGGACGTCGAGATCGTCGCGGAAGACGCCTTCGGTGACCCCGCGTTCCAGCGTGGCGAGCCACGCCTGCTCGAATCTGCGCTGTGACTCGGCGAGGAACGCGAACCGCTCCTGCGCCGCGAGCTGCCGGGACTCCTTCTGGTAGATCGCGACGGCGGCACGGTGCCGGTCGATCTCCCGGAACGACTCGGTGACCAGGGCCTGAAGCGTCTCCCGCGGCCCGAGCCCGGCGCCGAGCACCGAGTCGTAGCCCTCCCAGAGCTCGTCGAGGAAGGTCCGCAGGATCTCCTCCAGCATCGACTCCTTGGAGTCGAAGTGGTAGTAGAGGCTGCCCGCGAGCATGCCCGCGTGGTCGGCGATCTTGCGGACGGTCGTCGCTTTGTAGCCCTGCTCGGCGAACACCTCGGCGGCGGTGGCGAGGAGTTCACCGCGCCGCGCGGGCGCCGCGGTCACCTGGGGCTTCTTCTTGGTCGGCACGGCATCCATTGTGGTGGTCGCCCGGCACTAGGGATGCCGGCTGCTGACGGAGACGACCTCGCCGGTCATGTACGAGGAGTAGCCGGACGCCAGGAACACGATCACGTTGGCCACCTCCCAGGGCTCGGCGTGCCGCCCGAACGCCTCACGCGCGGTGAGTTCCTCCAGCAGGTCCGGTGTCGTCACCTTCGCCAGGTGCGGGTGCAGGGCGAGGCTCGGCGCGACCGCGTTGACCCGCACCCCGCACTCGGCAGCCTCCACCGCCGCACACCGGGTCAGCGCCATCACCCCCGCCTTCGCGGCGGCGTAGTGCGCCTGCCCGGCCTGGGCCCGCCAGCCCATCACCGAGGCGTTGTTGACGATCACGCCGCCTCCGCTGCCCCGCATCCGGCGCAGGGCCGCGCGGGTGCAGCGGAAGGTGCCGTTGAGCGTCACGTCCAGCACCTTCGTCCACTGCTCGTCGGTCATGTCGACGAGCGCAGCCGTGCCGCCGAGGCCCGCGTTGTTGACCACGATGTCGAGCCGCCCGTGCAGCCCGACCGCCGTGTCGAACAGCGCCCCCACCTGCGCCTCGTCGGTGACGTCGCAGACGGCGGCCGCCACGGCGCCCGGGAATCGCCGGCCCAGCTCGCTCTCGTGCTCCTCGAGCCGCCGCGCGTGCGCGTCGCTGATCAGCACGCGCGCGCCCTCCTCCAGGAAGCGCCGCGCGGTGGCCCCGCCGATGCCCGTCCCCGCGGCGGCGGTGACCACGGCGGTGCGACCCGCGAGCAGCCCGTGCCCGGGGACGTACGCGGGGCTCTCGACGCCTGTCATAGGGGCACGCTAACCTACCAAACACTTGTTAGAAAAGGGTCGCGGATACGGGGGTGCCGATGGACCTCGACTTCACCGAGGCGGAGGACGCCTTCCGGGCCGAGGCCCGCGCCTGGCTCCGCGCGCATGTGCCGCCCGCCCCGCTGCCCTCGCTGGAGACCGAGGAGGGTTTCCGCGCGCATCGCGCCTGGGAGGCCGAACTGGCCGATGACCGCTGGTCGGTGGTGCACTGGCCGGCCGCGTACGGCGGGCGGGACGCGGATCTGATCCGCTGGCTGGTCTTCGAGGAGGAGTACTACGCCGCGGGCGCGCCGGGCCGGGTCGGCCAGAACGGCATCAGCCTGCTCGCGCCCACGCTCTTCGACCACGGCACCGAGGAGCAGCGGGCTCGCGTGCTGCCTCCGATGGCGCGCGGTGACGTCGTATGGGCGCAGGCGTGGTCGGAGCCCGGGGCGGGCTCGGATCTCGCCGCCCTGCGCTCCAGAGCCGTACGCACCGACGGCGGCTGGCTGCTGCACGGCCACAAGACGTGGTCCTCCCGCGCGGCCTTCGCCGACCGCGCCTTCGGCCTGTTCCGCAGCGACCCGGACGCCCCGAAACCCCACCAGGGCCTCACGTACGTCATGTTCGACCTGCGCGCGCCGGGCGTGACGGTCCGCCCGATCGCCCGCCTCGACGGCAGACCGGCCTTCGCCGAACTTCTCCTCGACGGAGTCTTCGTACCGGACAGGGACGTGATCGGCGCGCCCGGCGAGGGCTGGCGGATCGCCATGGCCACGGCGGGCAACGAGCGCGGGCTGATGCTCCGCTCCCCCGGCCGCTATCTCGCCTCCGCCGAGGCCCTGCGGGAGCTGTGGCGGTCGCGGGGCAGCCCGTGCTGGGCGGAGCAGCGGGTGGCGGACGCGCTGACCGGCGCCCGCGCGTACCAGCTCTTCGGCTACGCGGCCGCCTCCCGTGTCCTGGCGGGCGAGCCACTCGGCCCGGAGTCGGCCAGCCTCAACAAGGTGTTCTGGTCGGAGTACGACCTGGCCGTGCAGGAGACGGCGCTCGATCTGCTGGGCGAGGAGGGCGAATCGGCGGACGGCGACTGGACGGAGCGGTACGTCTTCGCCCTCGCCGGGCCGATCTACGCGGGCACCAACGAGATCCAGCGCGACATCATCGCCGAGCGGCTCCTCGGCCTGCCGAAGGGACGCCGCTGATGCGCTTCCTCCTGGACCGCGAGCAACGTGCCTTCGCGGCCTCGCTGGACGCCATGCTGAGGGCGGCGGAGACCCCGGCGGTCATACGGGACTGGAGCAGGGGCGCCCACGCGAGCGGCAGGGCCCTGTGGGGCCGTATCGCGAAGGCAGGGGTCTTCGCGCTGGCGGTCCCGGAGGCTTACGGCGGCCTGGGCCGGCGTCCCGCCGATCTGGCCGTCGCCTTCGTGGAACTGGGCCGGCACGCGGTACCGGGCCCGCTGGCGGAGACGGTCATGGCGGCGATCCTGCTCACCGAACCGACCCCCGCCGAGGACGCGTTGCCCGCGCTGCTCTCCGGCGAGGCGATGGCGACGGCGGCCCCCGAGGGGTCGTACGCCCTGGACGGCGACGCGGCGACGCTCCGCCTCACCTGGTCCCCCGAGGGTCTGAGCCTCGCCCCGGGCCACGGCCCGGTCCACGCCTCCCTCGACCCCGCCCGCCGGCTCACCCGCCTCACCCCGGGCGGCGACCTCCTCACCACCGCCCCGCCCCTGCCCCTCGCCCTGACCTGGGCCCGCCTCGCCACGGCGGCGCAGGCACTCGGCGTGGGCCACACCCTCCTGGACCGCACGGTCGCCTACGTCAAGCAACGCACCCAGTTCGGCACCCCGGTCGGCTCCTTCCAGGCGGTCAAACACCGCCTGGCGAACGCCGCGCTAGCCCTTGAATTCGCCCACCCCCTGCTCCTCGGCGCGGCCCTGACCCTGACCCCGGCAGACGTAGCCGCCGCGAAGGTGACGGCCTGCGAGGCCGCCTACACCACAGCCCGCACAGCGCTCCAACTCCACGGCGCGATCGGCTACACCGCGGAGTACGACCTCTCCCTATGGCTGACCAAGGCCCGCGCCCTACTCACAGCCTGGGGCACACCCCACGAATGCCGAACGGCAGTGATCGCCAACGGACCCTGGCACCCCACGGCAACAACAGCGCCCCGATAGGGGCGCGGGACTCTGCTGATATGCGGCTCCGCCGCGTGGGCGCGACCAGCCCCACACAACCCGCACCCGCCAACCGAATCGCACCCGGCACATGCGACGGCGCCTGCCAGTCCGGTCGGGGACAAATGGCAGGCGCCGTCAGTGTTCCGCACGCCTTTGTACGGGACGTCTATGAAGTCACGTCAGACAGTCAGCGCCCGATCCGTAGGCCGAATCGGCGCCGGCAGATCACTCGCCCCGGTGAGGAACCGATCGCAGCCCCGAGCCGCGGAGCGCCCCTCCGCGATGGCCCACACGATGAGCGACTGCCCCCGCCCCGCGTCACCGGCGACGAACACACCCGGCACGTTGGTCTGGAAGTCGGCGTCACGGGCGATGTTACCCCGCTCGTCCAGCTCAAGACCGAACTGCTCGACCAGCCCGTTCTCCCGGTCCGTCCCGGTGAAGCCCATCGCCAGCGTGACGAGCTGCGCCGGGATCTTGCGCTCGGTGCCCGGCTTCGGCGTGAGCTTGCCGTCGACGAACTCCACCTCGGTCAGGTGCAGCCACTGGACGTTGCCGTCCTCGTCGCCCTCGAAGTGGGTGGTGGAGACGGAGTAGACCCGCTCACCGCCCTCCTCGTGCGCGCTGGTGACCTTGTACAGCATGGGGAAGGTCGGCCACGGCTGGCTGACCGCGTCCCGCTCCTCGTTCGGGCGGGGCATGATCTCCAGCTGGGTCACCGACGCCGCGCCCTGACGGTGGGCGGTGCCGACACAGTCCGCACCGGTGTCACCGCCGCCGATGACGACGACGTGCTTGCCCTCGGCCGAGATCGGCGGAGTGACGTAGTCGCCCTCCTGCACCTTGTTGGCCAGCGGCAGGTACTCCATGGCCTGGTAGATGCCCTTGAGCTCACGGCCCGGCACCGGCAGGTCCCGCGCGGTCGTCGCACCGACGGCGAGGACCACCGCGTCGTACCGCTTGCGCAGCGCCGTCGCCGGCATGTCGCGGCCGATCTCGATGCCCGTACGGAACTTGGTGCCCTCCGCGCGCATCTGCTCGATCCGGCGGTTGATGTGCCGCTTCTCCATCTTGAACTCGGGGATGCCGTACCGGAGAAGGCCTCCGATGCGGTCCGCGCGCTCGTAGACGGCGACGGTGTGGCCGGCCCGGGTCAGCTGCTGGGCGGCGGCCAGGCCCGCGGGGCCCGAGCCGACGACCGCGACGGTCTTGCCGGACAGGCGCTCGGGGATCTGCGGGGCGACGTCACCGGTCTCCCACGCCTTGTCGATGATCGAGACCTCGACGTTCTTGATGGTGACGGCCGGCTGGTTGATGCCGAGCACACACGCCGACTCGCACGGAGCGGGGCACAGGCGGCCGGTGAACTCCGGGAAGTTGTTGGTGGCGTGCAGCCGCTCGGACGCGGCCTGCCAGTCCTCGCGGTAGGCGTAGTCGTTCCACTCGGGGATGAGGTTCCCGAGCGGGCAGCCGTTGTGGCAGAACGGGATGCCGCAGTCCATGCACCGGCTGGCCTGCTTGCTGATGATCGGCAGCAGGGAGCCGGGGACGTAGACCTCGTTCCAGTCCCTGACGCGCTCCTCGACCGGACGGGACTTGGCGACCTCGCGGCCGTGGTTCAGAAAGCCCTTCGGGTCAGCCATTGATCGCCGCCTCCATCATCTTCTCGTGGGTCTCGGACTCGGAGAGACCGGCTCGCTCGGCGGCGTCCTTGGCGGCGAGCACTGCCTTGTACGTGCTGGGGATGATCTTGCTGAAGCGCTCGACGGCCGTGTCCCACTCGGCCAGGAGCTTCTCGGCGACGGTGGAGCCGGTCTCCTCCTGGTGACGGCGGACGACGTCGTGCAGCCACTGCTTGTCGGCCTCGTCCAGCGCCTCGACGGCGTCCAGGTTGCCGACGTTGACGTTGTCCCGGTCGAGGTCGATGACGTACGCGATGCCGCCGGACATACCGGCCGCGAAGTTGCGCCCGGTCTCGCCGAGGACGACCGCGTGACCGCCGGTCATGTACTCGCAGCCGTGGTCGCCCACGCCCTCGGAGACGACCAGCGCGCCGGAGTTGCGGACGCAGAAGCGTTCGCCGACCTTGCCGCGCAGGAACATCTCGCCGCCGGTGGCGCCGTAGGCGAGGGTGTTGCCCGCGATGACGCTGTACTCGGCGAGATGGTCGGCGGCCCGGTCCGGGCGGACGACGATCCGGCCGCCGGAGAGGCCCTTGCCGACGTAGTCGTTGGCGTCGCCCTCCAGGCGCAGCGTGACACCGCGCGGGATGAAGGCGCCGAACGACTGGCCGGCGGAGCCGGTGAAGGTGATGTCGATGGTGTCGTCGGGCAGGCCCGCACCGCCGAACTTCTTGGTCACCTCGTGGCCGAGCATGGTGCCGACCGTGCGGTTGATGTTGCGGATGGCGACCTGGGCGCGCACCGGCTGGGCCTCCTCGGCACCGGCGGCGGACAGCGCGTCGGCGGCGAGCTTGATCAGCTCGTTGTCGAGCGCCTTCTCCAGGCCGTGGTCCTGGGCGACGACCTGGTGGCGGACAGCGCCCTCGGGCAGCTCGGGCACGTGGAACAGCGGCTCCAGCTCCAGGCCCTGCGCCTTCCAGTGGTTCACCGCGCGGGTGACGTCGAGGACCTCGGCGTGGCCGACGGCCTCCTCGATGGAGCGGAAGCCCAGCTCGGCGAGGAGCTCGCGGACCTCCTGCGCGATGAACTCGAAGAAGTTCACCACGTACTCGGCCTTGCCGGTGAACCGGTCGCGCAGCACCGGGTTCTGGGTGGCGATGCCGACCGGGCAGGTGTCCAGGTGGCAGACGCGCATCATGACGCAGCCGGAGACGACGAGCGGCGCGGTCGCGAAACCGAACTCCTCGGCGCCGAGCAGCGCGGCGATGACCACGTCACGGCCGGTCTTGAGCTGGCCGTCGGTCTGCACGACGATCCGGTCGCGCAGGCCGTTGAGCAGCAGCGTCTGCTGGGTCTCGGCGAGACCGAGCTCCCAGGGACCGCCCGCGTGCTTCAGCGACGTGAGCGGCGAGGCGCCCGTGCCGCCGTCGTGGCCGGAGATCAGCACGACGTCCGCGTGCGCCTTGGACACACCCGCCGCGACCGTGCCGACGCCGACCTCGGAGACCAGCTTCACGTGAATCCGCGCCTGCGGGTTCGCGTTCTTCAGGTCGTGGATCAGCTGGGCGAGGTCCTCGATGGAGTAGATGTCGTGGTGCGGCGGCGGGGAGATGAGCCCCACGCCGGGCGTCGAGTGACGCGTCTTGGCGACCCACGGGTAGACCTTGTGGCCGGGCAGCTGGCCGCCCTCGCCGGGCTTGGCGCCCTGGGCCATCTTGATCTGGATGTCGTCGGAGTTGACCAGGTACTCGCTCGTCACACCGAAGCGGCCGGAGGCGACCTGCTTGATGGAGGAGCGGCGCGCCGGGTCGTACAGGCGCTCCGGGTCCTCGCCGCCCTCACCGGTGTTGGACTTGCCGCCCAGCTGGTTCATGGCGATGGCGAGGGTCTCGTGCGCCTCCTGCGAGATGGAGCCGTACGACATGGCGCCGGTGGAGAACCGCTTGACGATCGCGGAGACCGGCTCGACCTCCTCGATCGGGATGGGGCCCCGGTCGCTCTTGAAGCCGAACAGGCCGCGCAGCGTCATCAGGCGCTCGGACTGCTCGTTCACGCGCTCGGTGTACTTCTTGAAGATGTCGTAGCGGCCGGTGCGCGTGGAGTGCTGCAGGCGGAAGACCGTCTCCGGGTCGAACAGGTGCGGCTCGCCCTCGCGGCGCCACTGGTACTCGCCGCCGATCTCCAGGGCGCGGTGCGCCGGGGCGATGCCGCTGGCCGGGTACGCCTTGGCGTGGCGGGCGGCGACCTCCTGGGCGATGACGTCGATGCCGACGCCGCCGATCTTGGTGGCGGTGCCGTTGAAGTACTTCTCCACGAAGGCCTCGTCGAGACCGACGGCCTCGAAGACCTGGGCGCCGCGGTAGGAGGCGACGGTGGAGATGCCCATCTTGGACATGACCTTCAGGACGCCCTTGCCGAGGGCGTAGATCAGGTTGCGGATGGCCTGCTCGGGCTCGATGCCGGGCAGGAAGGTGCCGGCGCGGACCAGGTCCTCGACGGACTCCATCGCCAGGTACGGGTTGACGGCGGCGGCGCCGTAGCCGATGAGCAGGGCGACGTGGTGGACCTCGCGGACGTCACCGGCCTCGACCAGCAGGCCCACCTGGGTGCGCTGCTTGGTGCGGATGAGGTGGTGGTGGACGGCCGCGGTGAGCAGCAGCGACGGGATCGGCGCGTGCTCGGCGTCCGAGTGGCGGTCGGAGAGGACGATCAGGCGGGCGCCGTTCTCGATGGCGGCGTCGGCCTCGGCGCAGATCTCCTCGATGCGCGCGGCGAGCGCGTCACCGCCGCCGTGCACCCGGTACAGGCCGGACAGCGTCGCGGCCTTGAAGCCGGGCATGTCGCCGTCGGCGTTGATGTGGATGAGCTTGGCCAGCTCGTCGTTGTCGATGACCGGGAACGGCAGGACGACGGACCGGCAGGAGGCGGCGGTCGGCTCCAGCAGGTTGCCCGAGGGGCCCAGCGAGCTGCGCAGGGAGGTGACCAGTTCCTCGCGGATGGCGTCCAGCGGCGGGTTGGTGACCTGGGCGAACAGCTGGGTGAAGTAGTCGAAGAGCAGGCGCGGGCGCTCGCTCAGCGCGGCGATCGGCGAGTCGGTGCCCATCGAACCGATCGGCTCGGCACCGGACTTGGCCATCGGCGCGAGGATGACGCGCAGCTCCTCCTCGGTGTAGCCGAAGGTCTGCTGGCGGCGGGTGACCGAGGCGTGGGTGTGCACGATGTGCTCACGCTCGGGCAGGTCCTCGAGCTCGATCTCGCCGGCCTCGAGCCACTCCGCGTAGGGGTGCTCGGCGGCGAGCTGGGCCTTGATCTCGTCGTCCTCGATGATGCGGTGCTCGGCGGTGTCCACGAGGAACATGCGGCCGGGCTGCAGCCGGCCCTTGCGGACGACCTTCGAGGGGTCGATGTCGAGGACGCCGACCTCGGAGCCGAGGACGACGAGGCCGTCGTCGGTGACCCAGTAGCGGCCGGGGCGCAGGCCGTTGCGGTCGAGCACGGCTCCGACCTGGGTGCCGTCGGTGAAGGTGACGCAGGCGGGGCCGTCCCAGGGCTCCATCATCGTGGAGTGGTACTGGTAGAAGGCGCGCCGGGCCGGGTCCATGGAGTCGTGGTTCTCCCACGCCTCCGGAATCATCATCAGCACGGAGTGCGGCAGCGAACGCCCGCCCAGGTGGAGCAGTTCGAGCACCTCGTCGAAGGACGCGGAGTCGGAGGCGTCGGGGGTGCAGATCGGGAAGATCCGGTCGATCTTGTCCTGGTCGCCGAACAGGTCGGAGACGAGCTGCGACTCGCGGGCCGCCATCCAGTTGCGGTTGCCCTTGACGGTGTTGATCTCACCGTTGTGCGCGACGAACCGGTAGGGGTGCGCGAGCGGCCACGACGGGAAGGTGTTCGTGGAGAACCGGGAGTGCACCAGCGCGATCGCGGAGCCGAAGCGGCGGTCGGACAGGTCCGGGAAGAACGGCTCGAGCTGGCCGGTGGTCAGCATGCCCTTGTAGACGATCGTCCGCGCGGACAGCGAGGGGAAGTAGACGCCGACCTCGCGCTCGGCGCGCTTGCGCAGCGCGAACGCCTTGCGGTCGAGGTCGATGCCCTGGCTCGCGCCGTCGGTGACGAAGATCTGGCGGAAGACCGGCATGGTCGAGCGGGCGGTGGCGCCGAGCAGTTCGGGCGCGACCGGCACCTCGCGCCAGCCGAGGACGCTCAGGCCCTCCTCGCCGGCGATGGCGTCGATCCGGGCGACGGCCTCGTCGGTGCCCTCGACGGGCAGGAAGGCGATACCGACGGCGTAGCCGCCGGCCTCGGGCAGCTCGAATCCGGCCACCTCACGGAAGAAGGCGTCCGGGACCTGGGAGAGGATGCCGGCACCGTCACCGGAGTCCGGCTCGGAGCCAGTGGCACCGCGGTGCTCGAGGTTGCGCAGGACGGTGAGGGCCTGCTCGACCAGGGTGTGGGACGCCTCGCCGGTGAGGGTGGCGACGAAGCCGACGCCGCAGGCGTCGTGCTCGTTGCGGGGGTCGTACATACCCTGCGCAGCAGGGCGAGCATCCATGAAGGACCAGTTCTGGCCGTTCGCGGAGTGCTGGGACGGCTGGCGCGGCGTACGCATCGGCTCTCCCGTCGTCGTCTATTGGCATGTGCATGTGCCGAGGGACGACGTTGGCCCTCTGCGTGGCTGCGAAATTTCGTGCAGGTTACATGATGGAGCGGTTCCCGGAAAGCGGGATAATCCGTTCCAACATGCGGACACCGCACGGGTCGCGGCAGGGTTCCGCGCCTTGCGGTGGAAGCTATGGGGACCGAGTCGGACAGATCGTTGTCCGTCGGCCCGAGGGGGCGGAGAGGGCGCCGTCGCCCGCTCCGCGGTCGCGCCGGGGGCCTCATTGCCCACAGCGCTTACGGCTCATGCCCGGTGGTCACGCGGTCGAAACCAGCGAGTAACGACTATTTATGCGGACCTCCGCATAGATGCCGAGCCTGGTCATCCTACGGCGGTTCCGAACAACGAGCCCAGGGCGTACGTCACACCGGCCGCGGCACCACCGAGGGCGAGCTGACGCAGCCCGCTGTACCACCAGGTCCGCGCCGTCACCTTGGCCACCACGGCACCGCACAGGAACAGTCCGAGCAGCGCCAGCAGCACGGCCGGCCACAGACTGCTCGCACCGAGCAGATACGGCAGTACGGGCAGCAGGGCGCCCAGCGCGAAGGAGCCGAAGCTGGACACGGCGGCGACGGCCGGCGAGGGCAGGTCGCCGGGGTCGATGCCCAGCTCCTCCCGGGCGTGGATCTCCAGCGCCTGCTCGGGATCCTTGGACAGCTGCCGGGCCACCTCGCGCGCCAGCCGGGGTTCGACGCCGCGAGCTTCATAGAGCGCGGCGAGTTCGGCCTCCTCGTCCTTGGGGTGCTTGCGCAGCTCGCGGCGCTCGACGTCCAGCTCGGCCTCGACCAGCTCGCGCTGGGAGGCGACGGAGGTGTACTCACCGGCGGCCATGGAGAAGGCGCCGGCCGCGAGCCCGGCGAGCCCGCTGAGCACCACAGTCTGCTGACTGACCGAACCGCCGGCGACACCGGTCATCAGCGCCAGGTTGGAGACCAGGCCGTCCATCGCGCCGAACACCGCGGGCCGCAGCCAGCCGCCGTTCACGTCCCGGTGCGTGTGGTTGTCACGGTGCGCCTCGTGCAGCGCGGCTTCGGTCTCGATGATGGCCATGCGATCCCCCAGAGATAACGGATGCGCCTCGTCGATTGGACGAGTTCTACTTTTCGACAACACCCAACCTACGCCCGGTCTTCCCCTCCCGCCAGCAAGGAAAGGCTGGGCTAACCTGCGGTTTTGCGGTTTTCGCTCATCCGTGTAGATGGGCGCCCAGATGTCGACCGGGTGACGCTGGGACCGGTGAGGCTGCACCGGAGACCGCACCGGGGACAGTTCCGCAAAGGGCTCCGCGCCTTCCGGGGCGCCCCTGAGAGGAGAGCCGCGCCATGGCATCGACCGCCCGCATCCCCTCGGTCCCGGCGCCCGGGGACGCACCCGGGCTTCGCGAACGGGCGCGCGGCGCGCTGCTCGGCCTGGCCGTCGGCGACGCGCTGGGCGCCCCCGCGGAGAACATGAAGCCCTCCGAGATCCGCGCGAGATGGGGCCGCATCACCGGCTACGTGGCCGAACGCCCCGCGGGCACGGACGACACCGAGTACGCGATCTTCTCCGGTCTGCTGCTCGCCCGCCACGGCAGCGCGCTGACCCCGGCGCATGTGGACGCGGCCTGGCACGAGCTGATCGCCGACCGCTCCGAGGGCCGCTTCCGGGGCGCCGGCTTCAGCGAGCGCGGCACGCTGGAGAACCTCCGCCGGGGACTCGCCGCCCCGGTCTCCGCCCAGCACCGGCACGCCTGGAGCGACGGTCTCGCGATGCGCGCCGCGCCGCACGGGGTCTTCGCGGCGGGCCGCCCCGTCGAGGCGGCCCGGCTGGCGGCGATCGACGGCTCGGTCAGCCACGACGGCGAGGGCATCTACGGCGGCCAGGCGGTCGCGGCGGGCGTGGCGGCGGCGATGGCGGGCGCCCGGGTG
>NZ_JAOCQE010000122.1 GCF_025290915.1 Streptomyces sp. 15-116A
GGGCCGGGTCGGTGGTGTCCGTCCTCGGTCTGGCGCGAAATAGGTCACTCAACGGAGTACGGGCGCGGACGCGCCAGCCGCTGCGGGCAGACACCACCGCCCCGTCCCCTCCCCGCCGCGCGCGCCTGCGGCACGCCTACGGTGCGGTGCGCTTGCTCGCCGTACGCGTCTACCTGCTCAGCTGCGCGGGCTGGTCTCACCCGCCCTAGCTGCGGGCAGTCGTGCCTCCCCCAGTGCCTTAAGGGCCTGGGAGGTACCCCCAGGGCGGCACGGGTGGGCGCAGCGGCACCCCGCAAGCGCGGGCGAGCGACCCCCACCCCCGGCCCGCATCATCACCGCTCAGTGATGCGACGTGCGGGAGTCAGCGGTAGTGCACTCGGAGCCGTTCCTGGGCATCCCGCGGGGCGTTGAGGTGGTCCATGCCCAGGAGCGCTGCCCCGAGGACCGGGCTCTCCTTGACCACGCGTGGGACTGCCTTCGGTGCCCTCTCGGAGAGAAGTGTGCGGATTCTGGTGTCGAGTCGGGGGTGTTGCGCAGCCAGCACGCTGCCGCCCAGGAGGACCGGGGTTTCCTCCGTCAGGAGGTTCAGGCGGGTCAAAGCCACCGTGGCCATGGCGACGACTTCGTCGGCCTGGTGGTCGATGATCGACCGGGCGACCGGGTCGCCGTCGGCCGCCGTACGGAAGAGGACCGGGGTCAGTTCGTGGCGGCGGGACGGGGCGATGTGCTCCAGATGCAGGGCCTCGATGAGGGACGCCATGTCGGGGAGGCCGAAGTGGGCCGGCAAGGTGTCGCTCAGGGCGGTGGCCTCGCCGCGGCCGTCGTCCGCGCGGGCGGCGTGCCACAGTGCCTCCTCGGACAGGTGCCAACCGCCGCCCCAGTCTCCGGAGATGCGGCCCAGGGCAGGGAAGCGCGCCGTGCGGTCGTGGTGCATGCCCACGCAGTTGATGCCGGCGCCGCAGACGACCGCCACGCCGCGGGGTTCGGTGACACCGGCGCGCAGGATGGCGAACGTGTCGTTGCGGACCTCGACCGTGGTTCCCCATGCGCGTGCGGTGAGGGCTGCGGTGAGTTGTTGTTCTTCGATGGGGAGGTCGGCGTTGGCCAGGCATGCCGAGACGTGGTCGGCCGAGGTGATGCCGGCGGTCTCGAAGGCGTGGGTCACCGTGTCCGCCAGCGCGTTCAAGGCCGGTCGGAGGCCGACCGCGGGTGGGCGGAAGGCGCCCCCGCGTGCCGTGGTGAGGACCTGTCCGTCCGTCGTCACCACGGCCACGTCGGTCTTGCTGTTGCCCGCGTCGATGGCGAGGATCACGCCCACGCCAGGTGCTCCCGGTTGTGAGCGATCAGCTGGTCGGTGAGGCGGTCTGCGTAGCCGTGCTGGCCGATCAGGGGGTGGGCCAGCAGGGCACGGAAGACGCGGTCACGGCCGCCGTGCAAAGCTGCCTCCAGGGCCAGGTGTTCGTAGGCCGTGACGCCTGCCATCAGGCCCGCGTACAGCGGGTTCACTGTGCGCACTGGGAGGGGCGTCGCGCCTTTGGGGCCGACCGCTGCTTGTCCTTCGATCACCGCGTCGTCCGGCAGGAACGGCAGCGTGCCCTTGTTGTACGTGTTCACCACCTGGTACGGGGAGCCCGTCCCGCCCAGTAGGGCTGCGGCCAGGTCCACGGCCGCCTCGGAGTAGTAGGCGCCTCCCCGTTTGGCGAGGAGGGCGGGCTTCTCGGTCAGGGCCGGGTCGGCGTAGAGGTCGAGGAGTTGGCGTTCCATCGCTGCCACCTCGGCTGCCCGGGACGGCTTCGTGCGCAGTTCGTCGACTACCTCGTCGTGCGCGTAGTAGTAGCGCAGGTAGTAGGAGGGGACGACGCCCAGGCGGGTCAGGAGGGGGCGGGGCAGGCGGAGGTCGGCGGCGATCGTGTCGCCGTGGTCGGTGAGGAGACGGGGGAGGACGTCCTCGCCCTCGGGGCCGCCCAGGCGGACGCCGGTCTCCCAGGTGAGGTGGTTGAGACCGACGTGGTCCAGGTGGACGTCGGATGCCTCGACGCCGAGCAGTGCTGCGAACTTGCGCTGGAGGCCGATCGCCACGTTGCACAGGCCGATCGCCTTGTGGCCGTTCTGGAGCAGGGCGCGGGTGACGATGCCGACCGGGTTGGTGAAGTCGATGATCCAGGCGTCGGGGTTGGTCCGGCGGACGCGTTCGGCGATGTCCAGGACGACGGGGACCGTGCGCAGGGCCTTGGCGAGGCCGCCGGCGCCGGTGGTCTCCTGGCCCACGCAGCCGCATTCCAGGGGCCAGGTCTCGTCCTGTTCGCGGGCCGCCTGGCCGCCGACGCGGAGTTGGAGGAGGACCGCGTCCGCACCGTCCACGGCCGCGTTCAGGTCGGCGGTGGTGACGATCCGGCCCGGGTGCCCCTGCTGGGCGAAGATGCGGCGGGCGAGGCCGCCGACCAGCTCCAGGCGGTCCGCCGCCGGGTCGACGAGGACGAGTTCCTCCACCGGCAGGGTGTCCCGCAACCGGGCGAAGCCGTCGACGAGTTCGGGGGTGTAGGTCGAACCGCCGCCGACCACGGTGAGTTTCATCGCTATCCCTTTACTCCGGTGAGGGTGACACCCTCGACGAACGCCTTCTGGGCGAAGAAGAACACGAGGATCACGGGGGCCATGACCAGCACGGTCGCCGCCATGGTGAGGTTCCAGTCGGTGTGGTGGGCGCCCTTGAAGGACTCCAGGCCGTAGGAGAGGGTCCAGGCGCCGGGATTCTCGGAGGCGTAGATCTGGGGGCCGAAGTAGTCGTTCCAGGCGTAGAAGAACTGGAAGAGGGCGACGGCCGCTATGCCGGGTCTGGCCATGGGGAGTACGACCTTGAGGAGGGTGCGGAGTTCGCCGCAGCCGTCCACGCGGGCCGCGTCCAGGTACTCGTCGGGGATCGTGGTGAGGAACTGGCGCAGCAGGAAGATCGAGAAGGCGTCGCCGAAGGCCATGGGGATGATCAGGGGCCACAGGGTGCCGGAGAGGTCCAGCTGCTTCGCCCAGAACAGGTACATCGGGATGATGACGACCTGGGGAGGCAGCATCATCATCGAGATCACCAGCATGAGGGTGAGATTGCGGCCGCGGAAGCGGAACTTGGCGAGCGCGTAGGCCACCGGGATCGACGACAGCACGGTGAGCGCGGTGCCGAGGAACGCGTAGAGCAGGGTGTTCTTCCACCAGGTGAGGAAGCCGCCGGTGGACAGGACCGTGCGGTAGTTGTCCCAGTTCCAGGTGTCGGGGATCAGGTCGCGGGTGAGGGCCTGCTGGTCGCTCATCAGCGAGGTGAGAGCCACGAAGACGAACGGCAGGGTGAAGAAGAGGGCCGCGGCGATGCCGAGGGCGTGGACCGCGATCCAGTGCAGTGCCGCTCGGCGGCGGGTGGCCGGGGGGCTTGCGGCGGGGGGAGTGGTCTGTGAGGGGCGTTCCAGCAGCTGGGTCATCGGTCACCTGCCTGGATCAGGCCGCCCCGGCGTCGCATCAGCAGGGCCGTGAACGCCATGGAGAGGGCGAAGAGGACCAGGGCGACGACGCAGGCGGCGCCGTAGTCGAAGCGCTGGAAGCCGAGGTTGTAGACGAGTTGGGGGAGGGTGAGGGTCGACTTGTCGGGGTAGCCCGGCTCGAAGGACTGGCCGGAGCCGCCGATGACGCCGGACGCGACCTTTCCCGCGACCAGGGGCTGTGTGTAGTACTGCATCGTCTGGATGACGCCGGTGACGACGGCGAACAGCACGATCGGTGAGATGTGCGGCAGCGTGACGTAGCGGAAGCGCTGCCAGGAGGAGGCGCCGTCCAGGGCGGCGGCCTCGTACTGCTCCTTCGGTACGTCCAGCAGCGCGGCCATGAAGATGACCATCAGGTCGCCCACGCCCCACAGCGCGAGGGCGGTCAGGGCGGGCTTGGACCAGTCGGCGTCCGTGAACCAGCCGGGGGCCGGGATCCCGAGGCCTTCGAGGACGGAGTTGACCGGGCCCGTGCCGGGGTTGAGGAGGAAGACGAAGGCCAGGGTGGCCGCGACCGGTGGGGCCAGGTAGGGGAGGTAGAAGAGGGTACGGAAGACGTTCGTGCCCGTCTTGATCTTGGTGATGAGCAGGCCCACGCCCAGGCCGAAGACCACGCGCAGGGTGACCATGACCAGGACCAGCCAGAGGGTGTTGCGCAGGGCTGGCCAGAAGAGCGGGTAGTCCTGGAAGACGTACGTCCAGTTGCCCAGGCCGCGGAATTCGGGGACGCCGAAACCGTCGTACTTCATGAGGGAGAAGTACGCCGTGGAGATCAGGGGGTAGGCGAAGAAGACGCCGAAGCCGATCAGCCAGGGGGAGAGGAAGGCCAGGGTGCGCAGCGTCGAGGCGCGGCGCCTGGAGGGCAGGGTCGGGCTGGTCATGGCCTGCTACTTCGCCTGCTCGATGTCGCGGTCGATCTGCGCGGCGGTCTTCCGCAGGGCGGCCTTGAGGTCCTTCACCTTGCCGGACTCGTAGCGGTAGCCGAGGTCCTGGAGGGTCAGCTGGTAGGCGGAGCCGTTGACGGAGGCCGGCGGGGTGTTCGACTCGGGGTGCTGGGCGATGTCCAGGAACGTCTTGAAGGCCGGGTCCGTCTTGAGGTCGGGGGACTTCAGGGCCGCGTAGGTGGACGGGACGTTGCGGATGGCGTTGGCGAAGGCGACGACCGCCTCGGTGTCGGTCGTCATGTACTTCACGAGTTCCCAGGCCGCGTTCTTCTTCTGGCTCTGCGGAGCGATGCCCATGATCGTGCCGGACAGGAAACCCTTGCCGTACTCGTCCACCTCGTCGTCGGCGACGGGCAGCGGGGCCGTGCCGATCTCGAAGCCGACACCGGCGTCCTTCGCCATGCCGAGGCGCCACTCGCCGTCGAGCTGCATCGCCACCTGGCCGGTGTGGAAGGGGTGTTCGGCGCCCCATTCGTCGCCGAAGGTGTTGCGGTACTTCTCCAGCCTGGCGTAGCCGCCGAGTTCGTCGACGAGCTTCTTCTGGTAGGTGAGCATGTCGGCGAACGCCGGGTCCTTGGCGATGTTCGACTTGCCGTCGGCGTCGAAGTAGGCGTGGTCCCACTGGGACATGTAGTGGTCGACGACCGTCTCGTAACCGTGGTAGTTCGGCATGAAGCCGAGCTGCTCGTAGCTGTCGCCCTTGGGCTTGGTCAGCTTCTTGGCGACCTCGGTGAACTCCGACCAGGTCTTGGGCGGTTGCTCGATGCCGGCCTTCTCGAAGGCGTCCTTGTTGTAGTAGAGGCCGTAGGCGTCGCCGAGGAGGGGCAGGGCGCAGCGGGTGCCCTCGAACTGGGTGTACTCCAGCATCGGCTTCGGGATGATCGCCTCGAGATCGAGCTTCGACTTCTCGATGAAGGGCTTCAGGTCGAGGAAGGCGCCCGAGGAGCAGAACGTGCCGATGTTGGACGTAGTGAAGGAGGACACCACGTCCGGGCCCTTCGAGCCGCCCGCGCGCAGCGCCTGGTTGAGCTTGTCGTCGTTGATGTTGCCGACGACCTTCACCTTGATGTTGGGGTGCGCCTTCTCGAAGCGGTCGACGTTCTCCTGGACCGCCTTCACCTCGGCGGGGGCGCTCCAGCCGTGCCAGAAGGTGATCGTCGTCTCGGCGTTCGGGTCGTCGGTCGCGCCGGTGTCCGACTGGCCGGTACAGGCGGTCGCGAGGAGAAGAACGGTGAGGATGTAGCTCGCATTTCTGCTGAATCTGGGCATGAGGGGGTCTCCTGTAAGCAGGGGAGGCGGAGGCGCGCCCCTTCAGGGGCGCGGGGCTGTATCGATGTGCGGCTTCGCCGCGTGGGCGCGACCAGCCACATCCGGCCGGCAGCTTCACAAACCACCGAACGTTCTCGGCGCGGAGCAGCTCAGCGTGACGTATCGAAGACTTCGTCGCGTGTCATAGCGAGCGCACTCTCCAAGGCACCACGCAGGACAGGGTGTTCACGGACATCACCCAGCAGCAGCCGCGGACGCGCCGCCGCCAGTTCCTCCAACTCCGCCTGGACAAGGCCCCGCAGCGCCTCACCCCCGGAGATGAGCCCGGTACCGCTCAGGACGACGACTTCGGGGTCCAGGACGGAGACAAGGGAGGCGAGACCCGTCGCGAGGCGGGTCGCGTAGGTCGTGAGGAGCGTGCGGTGGCGCTCGTCGTCCTCCGGGGCCTCGGCGGCGCGTTCCAGGAGGGCGGCGGCCACCTCGGTGTAATGGCCCTGGGGGATGTCGGGGACGCCCAGCTCGCGGGCCAGCTTCGGGACCGCCTGGGCGCCCGCCAGCTCCTGGTAGCCGCCGCTGTTGGCCTTGGTGACCTGGCGGACCAGGGGCGTGCCGGGCACCGGCAGGAAGCCGACCTCGCCCGCGCCGCCGGTGAAGCCCCGGTGCAGCCGCCCGCCGAGGACCAGGGCGGCACCGAGGCCCTCCTGGTTCCACAGCAGCACGAAGTCAGCGTGGCCACGGGCCGCGCCGAGGCGCTGTTCGGCCACGGCGACCAGATTGACGTCGTTCTCGTACTCGAACGGCATCGGCAGCGCGGCGGCGAGTTCGTCGAGCAGCGTGGGGGAGTGCCAGCCGGGCAGGTGGGAGGCGTAGCGCAGGCGGCCGGTGTTCGGGTCGAACGCGCCCGGGGTGCCGATGACCAGGCGGTGGATGTCGGCGCGGGCCAGTCCCGCCTCCTTCACGGCGCCGTCCAGGGCGTCGGTCACCTGCTGGACGACGGGCGTGGCGGGGCGGCGGCCAGGGGTGGGCAGCTCGTAGCGGCCGACCGTGCGGCCCGTGATGTCGGCGACGGCGGCCACGATCCGGCCGGGGGTGACGTCCAGGCCGGCGGCGTACGCGGCGGCCGGATTGACCTCGTACAGCTGGGCGCCCGGTCCTGGCCTGCCCTCGGTGGTGCCGGTGGCGAGCACCAGTCCGGCGGCCTCCAGGCGGGCCAGGAGCTGGGAGGCGGTCGGCTTGGACAGGCCGGTGAGCTTGCCGATCCGGGTGCGGGACAACGGGCCGTGCGCCAGCAGCAGGTCCAGGGCCGCGCGATCGTTCATGGCGCGCAGGACGCGCGGGGTGCCCGGCGTGCCGGCGGTTCCTGCCATGGGGTGCGCCACCTGCCTCTCGTCGACTGCCCAGCTTCTCAGCGGCCGGTGCGGGGCGTCCATCCGGGAGGGGAGGGGCTGGCGCCTGTCGGTCGCGTCGATCACTGTTAGGAAAGTTTCCTATCGGCGGTGGCAGGAACGTACGCCCGGCGCGGAGCGGGCGTCAAGGGGATGCGCGAAGGGCGGCACCCGGTGATGTGATCCCGGGTGCCGCCCTGGTCGTCGTGCGCGGCGGCTACTTCGTGGTGTTCGGCGGTGGCGTCAGCGGGGACGCGGCGACCGACTGCGGGGAGACCGAGCTCGCGTACGCCGACGGGGGCGCGACGGCCGCCGTCGGGTCGGCGCCCGGCTCCGGGTCCTCCGGGGTCGTCGCGCCGCCGACGATGCGGATGCCGGCGGCGTCGAACGCCCGCTTGATGCGCCAGCGCAGCTCGCGCTCCACCGTGAGGGACTTGCCCGGCATCGTCTTCGCCGAGACGCGGACCACCATGGAGTCCAGCAGCACCGAGTCCAGGCCGAGCACCTCGACGGGGCTCCACAGGAGCTCGTTCCAGGGCTCCTCCTTGCCCATCTTCTCCGCGACCTCGTCGAGCGTGGCCTTCACCCGCTCCAGGTCCTCGTCGGAGCGGACGGTGACGTCGACGTTGGCGGTCGCCCAGCCCTGGGAGAGGTTGCCTATCCGCTTGACCTCGCCATTGCGGACGTACCAGATCTCGCCGTTGTCGCCGCGCAGCTTGGTCACCCGCAGTCCGACCTCGATGACCTCGCCGGTGGCCACGCCCGCGTCGACGGTGTCGCCGACGCCGTACTGGTCCTCCAGGATCATGAAGACGCCGGAGAGGAAGTCCGTCACCAGATTGCGCGCGCCGAAGCCGATCGCGACGCCCGCGACACCGGCCGAGGCCAGCAGCGGGGCGAGGTTGATCTGGAAGGTGCCGAGCACCATCAGGGCGGCGGTGCCGAGGATCAGGAAGGACGCGACCGAGCGCAGCACCGAGCCGATGGCCTGCGAGCGCTGCCGGCGCCGCTCGGCGTTGACCAGCAGGCCGCCCAGCGCGGTGCCGTCCACGGCGTCGCCGGTGCGGGACATCCGGTCGATGAGCTTGGTGATCGCCCGCCGCACGATCACCCGCAGCACGACCGCGATCACCACGATCAGCAGCACCCGCAGGCCGATCGCGAGCCAGGTCGACCAGTTCTCCTCGACCCAGCCCGCGGCGTTGGTGGCGCTCTCCTGGGCGTCCCGGAGCGAGGGCACCTGCGGTGACTCGGACTCCGAGGGCGTCGGCGAAGGGCTCGCGGCCGCCAGGACGGCGTCCGCTACGGACAAGGACACGACAGGTACCTCCAGGCGCACGGTCTGCCCCCGGTGCTGTGGTCAAGGTCTGTTCGGCAAGATCGGCAAGGTAACGAAAGGGTCACCGGTACGGGCAGAACCACCACACTAACGGGGCATTGTGAAGGAACCGGCCCCTGTCGTGAAGAAGAGACGGCCCTCACCTGCGCTTGAACAGGCCATGATCCGGGGGATGACATTCCTGTGTGGTCGAAAACACTCCCAGCCCGTTACCGGGACATGGTGGCGCTTCCACCAGGCATGAGGGGAGACTGACTACGAAATCGTCCCGGCGCGAGCCACGCGCCGCCGGCGTACAAGGAGGCATCCGTGCCGCATGTCCTGGTCCTCAACGCGTCGTACGAGCCACTCGGCGTCGTACCGCTCCGCCGCGCGCTCGTCCTCGTCCTCGAGAACAAGGCCGTATGCCTCGAGGAGTCCGGCGCCTATCTGCACAGCGCAACCGTCACCGTCCCCGCACCCAGCGTGGTCCGGCTCAAGCGTTTCGTGCGGGTTCCCTACCGGGGGCCCGTTCCTCTGACAAGGCGCGCGCTCTTCGCGCGTGACGGCGGCCGGTGCATGTACTGCGGTGGCGTCGCAACCAGCGTCGACCACGTCATCCCGCGCAGCCGCGGGGGCAAGCACGTCTGGGACAACGTGGTGGCCTCCTGCCGCCGCTGCAACCACGTGAAGGCCGACCGGCATCTGTTCGAGCTGGGCTGGCGGCTGCGCCACAAACCGGCTCCGCCCACCGGCCTGGCCTGGCGCATCATCGGCACCGGCCATAGGGACCCGCGCTGGCTGCCCTACCTGCAGCCGTACGGCGCGGACGACGCCTTGGCCCGGATCGACGGCATCTCAGCCTGACGCCGATCCGGGCTTTTGCGTACGCCGGGACTGTCCCGGGCTTCGGCCGCCCCAGGGGGAACCCCGTTCCCCCCGGGAGTGCGGTCAGTCGGCCGCGGGTCTCCACCGGTCGGCCTCCCGTGCTGCCGCCCTGGCGCCGAGGAACCCGACCGTGAGCGAGACGGCGGCGCAGGTCGCGATGCCTGCCGTCAGCACGGTCCAGGAGACCGCGCCTTCCTGCACCAGGGCGATGAAGAAGACGGAGTGCCACGCGGTGATGGCGCCGGCCGCGACCGTGGCGATGAGCAGCGGCACGGTCAGGTGCCAGGAGCTCACGGACCGGAAGACACGGCGGCGGCCGGTCAGTACGGCGAGCGGCGCCAGTGCGTGGCGGATCCGGACGAACTCGGCGGCCGCGCTCACCGCACCGGCCACGAGCAGGAAGAGAATGCCGGTGACGCCGAACAGCTGGATCCAGTTCGGCAGCCGGGAACGCGAGGAGCCCAGCCAGGTCTCGCCGAGCGCGGTGACCTGCACCGACGGATTGGGCAGGGTGTAGGCGGCCTCCTTGACCGCGGCGAGTTGCCCGGGTGTGGGCGTCACGACGACGAGGGACTGGGTGCCGTCCGGCCGGATGCTCAAGCTCGAGACCTGGGCGAACGTGATGTCTCCGTACCAGCGGCGCATCTCCTCCACCTGAGCGCCGGGTCCCGTGGCCGCTCCGGTGCCGTCGGCGCAGGCGATACGCAGGACGCGCAGGTCTCGGCAGGATCCCGCGAGCGTCACCCAAGGCTCTTTGGCCGGTCCCGGATCGTGGACGGTGCGGGTCAGCAGCAGCGAACCGGGCGGGAGGGAGGAGCGGAAGTGTTCCGTCTGCGCCGTGGTCATACCGCCGGTGGTCAGCTCGACCACCGTGTCCTTGATCCGCTCATGGGTGGTCATCGCCGCCTGGGACTGCGTCCCGAGCCGGCTGGTCCACACCTGCATCTGGGCGACGATGCCGATGCCGATCACCATGGCCAGAGCCAGACGCACGATGACGCCGGGATGGGCGTGGGTCCAGCGTCCGCCGATCATGCGGCCCGCGTGTCCTGAGCGTCTGCCGCTGTCAGCGAGCCATGCGCCCAGGCGGCGGGTGACGAGAGCCACGACGGACGACAGAAACGCCCACATCACGACGGTGCCGCAGCTGAACACCACCAGCTGGGCCTTGCGCGGCACGTACTGGCTCAGCAGGACGAGGCCCACTCCGAGCCCACACACCACCAGGCGCCAGGCGGGGACGCGAGAGGAGAAGGAGGCCGGGCGGGTGGACCTGCCGTCCTGGTGCACGCGGTGGGTGCCCACAACGATGCCCAGGACGAGCAGGAGTGACGCGACAGCGGCCCCGCCGGCGGTGGGCCATGCGGCTGCCAGGTCACGGTGGTCGAGGAGGTATCCGGTGGGCGCCAGACGGATGTCCCACGCCGAGGCGACGGCGTAGGGGACGAGGGCCGTCAGGGTGCCCAGAGTCGCGGGGATCGCGGCTTCACCGACGTTGACGATCATGCGATGCCGCCATGTCCCGCCGAGCGCCTGGAGCAGGCCGCTACGGCGGTCACGTGAGCGGGAGCCGACCCGTGCGGCGACCACCGCCAGGGCGAGCGCGGGCAACCCGGTCAGGGCCCACAACGCCATGAGCGGGAAGGACAACGACCGTTGGTCGGCCATTTCCCCGGTCGCGCCCCCGCCACCACCGAACGCGGCCACGGGCAGCCAGCGATGATCGTCCTTCGGCGGCAGATCCTTGACCCGGACGTACGCGATCCGCTCGGACGGTGTCACCAGTCCCTCCGTGCTGATCGTCCCGGCGAACGACCCGTACCGTGTCGTGATGCCCTCCGCGCGGCCCGTACGCAGCAATTCGGGCGACAGCAGGACCCCGCCAGGCTCGGGCCACCGGGTCACTCCGGCCGGGACAGGTGCATCGGGCGTCAGAGGGTGGACGAACACGACCGACACGGGCCGCGTGCCGACGCGGTCGGCGCCCTCCCGGTACAGCAGTGCGGCATGCTCCGCGCCGGTGATCACCGGTCCCCTGGCGTCCGCCCTGGTCTCGCGGCCGTCGTAGGTGGCTGTGGTGGCCACGGTCGCCAACGCGACGAACGCGACGGCGAGGGCGGCGCCGAACAGGCCCCACCAGCGCAGGCGGTCGCCCGGAGTGGCGCGGCCTGCGGCGAGACCGACCCTGACCAGCGTTCCTGTGGTGCGCAGGTGCGTCCGCATCAGCATCACAGAGCTCCGGCTTCGCTCAGGATCCCGCCCTGCAGCTCATGACGGCGGTCCGCCTGGCCGGCCACCGAGGGGTCGTGTGTGACCAGCAGCAGTGCACAGCCCCGGTCACGTGCCGCGGTGAAGAGCAGGCGGGCGACTCCCTCCTTGGCCTCGGGGTCGAGCGCGCCAGTGGGTTCGTCGGCGAGGAGCACGGCGGGCTCGGTGATCAGCGCGCGGGCCACCGCGGTGCGCTGACGTTCACCGCCGGAGAGCAGGCCGGTCGGGGTGGAGCCGACGGGTACGCCGAGTTCACCGAGAAGGTTCTCCGCCCGTAAGCAGGCGTCCTGATGGCTGCCCCCGCCGAGAAGCACCGGAAGGGCCACGTTCTCCACCGGGGTGAGCTCGGGAAGGAGCTCGCCGAACTGGAAGACCATGCCGAGGCTGTCCCGCCGCGCCTGGGCGAGCTGCGCGGACCCGAGCCCGGTGATCTCGCGGCCTCCGGCCGTGATCGTGCCCTTCTGCGGCTTGATCAGGCCGAGTATGCACATGAGCAGCGTCGACTTGCCGGAGCCACTGGGCCCAGTCACCGCCACCGACTCCCCAGGCGCAACGGCCAGCTCCACTTGATCGAGGAGCGTCCGTCCCCCGACCTGATAACACAGCCCACTCACCCGGAGCCCGGACACATCACTTCGCATCACAGAATTAGCCTCTTGTCAGAAATGGGAATGCCGCACCAGCCCGGCTCGGGCTGGTGCGGCGCATGCATCGCGCGGATCGACGCGTTACGGAATGACCCAGCCGGAGCAGTCGTCCGGGCTGCCGTTGTTCTCGTCGCACGCCTTGAACTTGTAGATCCGGGACCCGTCGCCGGAGTAGGCGGTGGTGCCCGGCCCGCTGTGGTTCCACAGGGTTCGCTTCGTGTCCGGGCTGGACGTCCGGTAGTACTCGGCCTTCACCGGGTCGCCGTCCGAGCTGTTGTCCTTGACGGCTATCTTCCCGCTGTCGCCCCCCGCAGCCGGAGACCAGGCATGAGCACCGCCACCACGGGCATCGGCTGCAACGGCAGTGGCCGTGGGTACAGCGAGCGCAGCCGTGAGCATCGCGGCGGCGACGAACCTGATTCTCTTCATTGCTTTCCCCTCGTTGGTCAACTGACTGGTGGTCACGTCGAGTTGCTATGACATGGCGCCGATGCCACAGCTCGTCCTCGTCCCAGCCGACACGACGATCACACAGGTCGAGGTCCGGACGGCGGCACATTTCGAGGGGATGACTCAATGGCGCTCGGAGGTGAATGGTTGATTGTTCCTGGTTTGTCTTTCGTTCATCGGTGAGGATCGAGGGTGAAACGGAATGTGCTGCGTGCAGCAGGCGACTTTGGCTTGGCTGACGTGTCGAGGTGAAGCGGATGGTGAAGTCGCGGGGCTGTCGTGGTGTACAACCCCCTTGGTTCATAGGCAAGTTACGGGAATCTTGTTGGCCTGAACTGATCAGTAACATCGTGTCAGGCCCTCGGTCCCTCTCGCCGGGCCCCGTACGTGGCGTACACCGTGGTGCCTGCGGTCAGGAGGGTCAGGGAGGCCAGCCAGGCGCCCGGCTGGGCGGCCGGTTGGACCGGCCAAGCCCAGAGCGGGAGCAGGGAGCTCCTGGCGCTCGCTGCGCCGATGTACACCGCGCTCACGTACGCGAAGGCCGGGAGCCAGCTCAGGCGGGCGCCCAGGAGGGTCGCCGACGCGGCGGTCAGGCCCGTGCAGCCGAGGGTGTTGCGGATCATCGCCGGGGGGCCGAAGGGGGACGGTGAGCCGGCGACGGATGCTGCGAGCAGGAGGGCTGTGCAGCAGGTCAGGGCCAGGAGGTGGACCAGGCGCCGGCGCCACCACGGGCGTACGGCGGTGCGGTCCAGCTCCTCGGACGCGCTGTGCAGACTGGTGCCGATGACCGCCGCCGCGAACAGCGGGGCCAGCGCGACCACCGGGATCTGCCGGTACGGGTCGACGTAGGCGTTCAGGCCCCGGGCGCCGCAGACGGCGAGCACGGCCGTCGCGGCGAGCACGAGCACCGTGCGCGGCAGGGCGCGGGAGCGGGCGTAGAGGACGAGTCCATGGGTCACAGCGCCGGCACCACGCTCGGGTCGCACTCGCCGCGGACTGCGAAGTACCGCGACAGCCAGGCGCGGCGCTCCTCGTCGCCCATGGACGTGAGGCGGGCGCGGGCTGCGAGCCGCTTCTTCAGTTCGGCGCGGTCGGCCTCGCCCCGCTCCGCCTTCTGCTCGTCGAAGTACCGGGACAGCGGGCTCGGTGCCAGAAAGTGCTCCACGGCGTCATGCACCCTTTGCGCCCGCGGATCCGTGGCGTCGCACTCTCCACCGCCCTGGAGCATCATCCCGGCCGCCCAGGCGTACTCCCGCGGGTCGGTGAGCCGGCCCCGTACCACCGACCAGCCGAGCGGCGTCATCATCGGCAGTTCCGCCTCGTCCGGGCCCGGCCGGCCCGGGAGGTCCTCGAAACGCACTGGCACATTCCGTACGCCCTCCAGGCGGCCCGTCAGCCCGGACAGGGCGTCCCTGACCTGGGGGAGCATCTCCGCATAGCGCGCATTGACGCAGATGTCCGGGGTGGTGGAGGTGTCGCACACCTGACGGTGGGCCAGTGGGTCGGTGCGCCACAGGCCGTCGCCCGTCTGCAGCAGCAGTGTGCCCGCGGCGCCCGCCGCGGCCAGCGGCAGCAGCGCCACCAGGCCGCGGCGGGCCGTACAGGCGAGAACCGCGGCGATCGCGAGACCCCCCGTCCACGCCACCATCACCAGCGGCTGCCACCACACCGGCACCGCGGTCAACGAGCCGTCGGCGAGCGGGGAGAGGTATCTGACGGTGTCGCGGTTGCCGTGGTCCAGCATGCCGAGCACGACATACCCGGCCGCCGCCAGCAGCGGCGCCGTCAGCCGCCAGGCCACCACGCGGCCCGCCACCTGGCCCAGGAGCGAGGCGCACACCAGGACGGCCGCGTCCGTGAGCGGCGTGGCCAGACGGGGCCGGTCGCCCATGGAGCAGTACCAGGTGGCCAGATGGGCGGCGGTCGCGGCGACGGCGTAACCCGCGGCGAGCCAGAGGGCGACCGGCAGGGCCGACGCCACGAAACCGGCCGTACGACCGCGCGCGGCCGACGCCAGCAGTTCCTCCGTGCCACGGCGGCGCTCCCGGCCGCCCTGCCAGCAGCCCGCCGCCAGAGCCAGGGGCACGCCGAGCAACACGGTGGTCAGGTGCAGATGTTCGCGGGTCTCCGCCCACCCGCCCTGCCACTGCTCAGCAGAGACGCCCAGTGCCACCAGCAGCATCAGCAGCATGGCGGATCCGGCCACCGGGGCGAAGCCGCGCAGCACTTCGCCGCGCAGCGGGTGCCGGGTGAGGGACGGGCGCGGCGGCCCGGCGGTGGCGGGGGAGACGGGGGCGGTTGCCGTATCGAGGCTCAACGGACCGCCTCCCCTGCGCGTCGGGCGGCGGGCGAGCGGTGGGCCCGCAGCGCAGCCGTGTAGCCGCGCTCCAGGGGGTGGTCCCCGGCGCCGCCCGCCGTCTCGCCGAGCGCGCACAGCGACTCGGGGGTGCCGCGGTAGGCGACCCGGCCCGTGTCCATGAGGGTCACCTCGGTGCACGCCGCCGCCACGTCCTCCACCAGGTGGGTGGAGACGATGACGGTGGACGAGCCGCCGAGCTCGCGCAGCAGAGCGCGGAACTCCACGCGCTGCTCGGGGTCCAGACCGGCCGTCGGCTCGTCGAGCAGCAGCACCCGGGGGTCGTTGACGATCGCCTGCGCGATGCCGACCCGGCGGATCATGCCGCCGGAGAGGCTGCGCACCTTGGCGTCGATACGGTCGGCGAGGCCGACGCGGGCCACTGCCCGCTCCACCGCCGCCGGAATCCCGGCCGTCGGCATCTCCTTCAGCCAGGCCACGTACGCGATGAACTCCCGCACCGTGAAGCCCGGGTAGTAGCCGAAGTCCTGGGGCAGATAGCCCAGCTTCCGGCGGAGCGGGCCGCGCCGGCGCGGATCGCCCGCGTCGTGGCCGAGGATCTCCACGTGCCCGGCGGCCGGTTCGGCGACCGTGGCGAGGACGCGGATCAGCGAGGTCTTGCCGGCGCCGTTCGGGCCCAGCAGTCCGTGGACACCGGGACCGAAGTCCAGGTCGACCGCGTCGAGCGCGACGGTCCTGCGGTGCCGGACGCTCAGACCGACGATCCGGACGGCGGTGATCGGGGACGTACTCAGCACTTCGCTCAACTCTTCTCCAGGCGCCGGAAGGACGGACGGTGCACGGCCAGCACAGCGGCACACAGGGTGGCCGCGGCCGCCCAGGCACCCTGCGCCGGTGCGCCGGCGAGGACATCGGTCAGCCGCTCGCTCAGCTGGGCGGTGAGCCGTTCGCCCGGCGCCGCGAGCAGCGGACCGAAGACCACGGACAACCAGCCGCCGCCGGTCACGAGCGTGGCCGTGCGCAGACCCAGGCAGCAGGCCAGAGCGAGGGAGGCCAGGGTCAGCGCGAGACCGGGCAGCAGCCAGGCGGCCGCGTTCGGGGCGTCCGACGACGGCAGCATCACCCCGGCGAGGGTCAGCAGGGGGAGGCTCACCGCCAGGACGGTGGCCGTGCGCATCAGCACCAGCCGCAGCCCGGCCGAGGGGGTGGACGCGACGATCTCGTGCATCGGATCGGCGTGCGGCCCGTAGGACAGAGCGACCCCGGCGACCGGTACGACCGGAGCCAGCGCCAGCAGCCAGGGGCGCGCATCCGGCAGGCCGCCCGCATGGGCGAGGGCGACCGCACCGACGGCGACCAGCAGAACGGCAGGCAGCCATGCCCCGCGCACGGCCGGCCCCATCGCCCACAGGGCACGGACCGGCGCGGAGCGCAGGCTCCGCCAGACGGACACCGGGGCGGGAGACCGTACGGATGCGGGTGCCGATGCCGATGCCGATGCCGTGAGGGATGCCGGTGCCCCGACGGGCACGGACGCCGCGACGGACGCCCGTGCCGTGACGGGTGCCGGTGCCGTGACGGACGCGGATTCCGGTACGTCCGCCGCCGCGGCCCCCCGCACCTCGGTCAGTACCGCCTCCCTGATCCCGGCCAGTGCCACCCCGGCCGCGGTCCGGCGCACCGCGTGCGAGACGCGCTGGGCGCAGGCACCGCAGGACTCCAGGTGTTTCTCCAGCGACCAGGCGTCCGGCTCCGGCAGCGAGCCGTCGGCGTAATGGATCACCTGGTGCTCGGACGCGTGCCAGTCGGTCATGCCGGGCCTCCCAACGGCGTCGGGCTCAACTGGGCGAGGGCCGCCCGTAGTTCCGCGCGGGCGCGGCGGGCACGGGACTTGACGGTCCCCTCGGGGATCCCGAGCAGCCGTGCCGTCTCGGCGGTGCTCAGCCCGTCGACGACGGTGGCCCGCAGCACCTCGCGCAGTTCGGGCGAGATCCGGTCCAGCGCGGTGCCCACATCGCCGTACTCCAGCTCCGCCAGCACCCGGTCCTCAGCGGACGGCGCGGAAGGCACGGACACCGGCGACACGCCGTCGGCCGGTGCCTCCTCCATCGGCGCGGTGCGCAGCCGCGTCACCCGCTCCTGCGCCCGGTACGCGTCCACCAGGCGTCGGGCGGCGATGGTCCACAGCCAGCCCCCGGCCTCCGTGCCGCGATGGGCGTCCGCCGACCGCCACACGGTGACGAACGTGTCCTGAAGGACCTCACGCACGACCTCGGGGTCGGCGCAGCGCCGGCTCAGCCGCGCGTGCAACCAGCCGGCGTGCCGGTCGTACAACGCGGCCAGCGCCCCGGAGTCCCCGCCCGCGACGGCCCGGAGAAGCGCCGCGTCGGAGTCCCCCTCGTCCTTCTCCCGATGGCCCCCCATGGGGCGGAACAGTCTCACACCCCGTCTATCGACGAATCCGCCGCCGCCGGTTCACCGCAGGTCGAAGAACCGGGGCCGGGTGATTTTCGTGGCCGGCTGTGGGGGAAGAGAATGTGACCAGGAGCACGTTGTGCGGGTTTGTGCGTCTGGTCTCGCGTCCGCTGGGTAGGGCTGCGGGATAACCGCCGGACAGACCGCCCGGTGGCCCGCACAGCCGTGCCCGACGAGGAGGCCAACCTGTGGCTGCACCCGCGTACGTCCCGTCCCCGGCCCTGTCCAAACCCTGGGCGGAGCCGTCCTCCGCCGCCCCCGAGGGCCCGCACGCGTCCGCCGGCGCCGAGGGGCTGCACGCCTGCGTGTTCAGCGCCGAAGGCCCCTGCACCGAGGTCCCCCTCACCAGCGAACCCCCGCTGCCCGACGCCGAACCCCTCACCAGCGAGCCGCCGCTCGCCGACACCGCGCCGATGACCAGCGAGTCCGACGGGTTCGTGGACTACGGCACGGACACCGACCCGTCCGGACTCGACGCCTTCCCGGCCCAGTACCGCCCGGAGCCCTAGTGACCGCGCCGGCCGAGCCCTGTTCCGAGGACCTGTCCCGGCTCGCCGCCCTGCACGGCGTCGCCACCTCCTACAGCCCCTCCCCGGACCGTACGGTCGCCGCCTCGGCCACCGCCGTCACCCTCACCCTCGCCGCCCTCGGCGTGGACGCGAGCACCCCCGGGGCCGTACGCGACGCGCTCGCCGCCCGCGAGCGGGAGCTGGAGCAGCGGCTGCTGCCGCCCACCGTCGTCGGGTGGGGGAGCGAGCCGCCGGCCGCGCTCGCCGCCCTCCCC
>NZ_JAOCQE010000123.1 GCF_025290915.1 Streptomyces sp. 15-116A
GCCGCCCCGTCGGACACGCTCCCCCGCACGCCCTCGGACGCGGCCTCGGCGCCCGCAAGCCCACGGCCATCAGAAAGCCCGAGGCCAGCGCCACTGCCACCGGCGCCGCCACCCCCGGAAGCACCGGCCCGCCCAGCACTCCCAGCCAGGCGAACTTCGACGTGACGTCGGCCTCCGGCAGCGGCGGCGGCTCCGGCGGGACGAAGTGGCCCTCGTCGCTCTCGTCGAGGTCGTCGTCGGACGGCTCGGGCGCGCTGTAGTCACGCGGGCCGATCCCGGGCGCGAAGGCGACGGAGCTGCCGAGCGGCTTGGCGGGCTCGCTGCCCGCCTTCTCCGCCGCCGGGGCCTCGCCGTCCACGGTCTGCTCGCCGTTCGTCTCGGGCTCCAGCAGCGCCAGATCCTCCACCGACTTGAAGGGCTTGGCCCCCGGCGGGTCGGGCGGCTCCTCGCCGTACCCGGCGACGATCGCCGCCCACGCGGCGTCCTCGTCGAAGGGGACGCGCTGCTCCTCCGGCTCATGGCCCTCGGGCCGCTCGCGCTCCTCGCGGTCCTCGCGCTCCGAGTCGTGCTCAGCCACCTGCGGTCGTCCCTTCCTTGCCGAGACCCTTGCCGAGACCGGGCTCCTTGACGGCGCCGGGTGCGAGCCGGCCGATGAACGCGGTGCTCTCCTGGAAGATCCGCTCCGCGTCGTAGTCCAACGTCGCCACGTGGTAGCTCTGTTCCAGCAGGATCTCGGTCACGTCCGTGGAGGAGATCCGGGCGAGGATCCGGGCCGAGTCGGCGGGCGGCACCACATGGTCCTGCGGGCTGCGCAGAAGCAGCAACGGCTGGGTGACCTGGGGCAGCTCGCGGTCCAGCAGCCTGAGGAAGGTCCGCAGGGAGTGCGCCGCGTGCAGCGGCACCCGGTCGTACCCGAGCTCACGGTCGAGCGGCCGGGCGATGTCGCTGCCGATGCCCTTCGTGGCGGGAACGAGATGCCGCAGCACCGGAAGGGCGTGAGCCGCGAGGCCGTGCACCCGGTTCGCCGGGTTGACGACCAGCACCCCGCTCACCGCGTCGCCGTGCTTCGCCGCCAGGCGCAGGGCGAGCGCGCCGCCCATGGACAGACCGGCCACGAACACCCGCTCGCACCGGTCCCGCAGCAGCCGCAGCTCGCGGTCCACCTCGGCGTACCAGTCCTGCCAGCCGGTGACCTTCAGGTCCTCCCAGCGCGTGCCGTGCCCGGGCAGCAGCGGCAGCGCGACCGTCAGGCCCTGCCCGGCCAGATGCTCCGCCCAGGGGCGCAGCGACTGCGGCGAACCCGTGAAGCCGTGGCAGAGGAGGACGGCGGTCTCGCCGCCCTCGTGGCGAAACGGCTCGGCTCCGGTCAGGAGCGGCACCTTCGGCCTCCTGTTCCTGGGACGGCGGTTGCAGGACCTTCACCGTACGCGACCGCACTGACACCGACCAGGGCCGTCGGCGCCTTCGACGAGGCTTGGGGTTAAGGTCTGAGCGACACACACAGGAGGCACTCGGTTGTTGTACGGCGCGATGAAGGTCACCATCGGGGGGCCGCTGAAGCTCGCCTTCAGGCCCTGGGTGGAGGGCCTGGAGAACGTCCCCGCCGAGGGCCCCGCGATTCTGGCCAGCAACCACCTGTCGTTCTCCGACTCGTTCTTCCTGCCGGCCGTGCTGGACCGCAAGGTCACCTTCATCGCCAAGGCCGAGTACTTCACCACCCCCGGGGTGAAGGGCCGGCTCACGGCCGCCTTCTTCAAGGGCGTCGGCCAGCTGCCCGTGGACCGCTCAGGTGCGCGCGGCGCCGGTGAGGCAGCCGTCAAGAGCGGCATCGAGGTGCTGGAGCGCGGCGAGCTGTTCGGCATCTACCCGGAGGGCACGCGCTCGCCCGACGGCCGTCTCTACCGGGGCAAGCCCGGTGGCCTCGCGCGCGTGGCGCTGGCGACCGGCGCGCCCGTCATCCCGGTCGCCATGATCGACACGGAGAAGATCCAGCCGCCCGGGAAGGTGATGCCGAAGCTGATGCGGCCCGGCATCCGCATCGGCAAGGCGCTGGACTTCAGCCGCTACCAGGGCATGGAGCACGACCGCTTCGTGCTCCGCGCGGTGACCGACGAGGTCATGTACGAGATCATGAAGCTGTCCGGCCAGGAGTACGTCGACATGTACGCGACCGCGATGAAGCGGCAGCTCACGGAGGCGGCCAAGGCCGAGAAGGAAGCCGGGAAGCAGGCCGGGAAGGCGGCGAAGGCCGCGCTCGCGCAGGCCGCGAAGGAACAGCGGAAGTCGGAGTAGGCTGCGGCCCTCCGAGTCGGGGGTGGGGGAATTGGCCAAGCGCGAGCGGGTCATGCGGATGTCGGTCGAGCTGCCGCTGTGGCGTGCGCTGACCGCGTACCGCGTGCTCACGATGCTGTACGCCATCGGGCTGTTCATCACCGCGCATGAGGAGTTCGCCCGCCCCTGGATCGCCGTCGCGTACTACGCGGTGCTGGCGGTCTGGACGCTGGCGACGCTGCCGCGCGTGCAGAACGCCGCGAGCTGCACCAAACCCTTCCTCGCCGTCGACCTGACCATCGCGCTCACCGGCATCCTGCTCACCCTCGTCGCCGACTCGCCCGAGCGGATCCACGCCGGCGGCCCCACGCTGCCGTCGATATGGACCGCCGGTTCCGTGCTGGCCTTCGCCATCAAGGGCGGCTGGCGCTGGGCGGCCCTCGCCTCCACGCTCGTCGCCGTGGCCAACCTGGTCGAACGCGGCGGCCCGGCCCGCGACACCGTGCACAACGTGATCCTCGTGTGGGTCGCCTCCATCGCCATCGGCTACGTCGTCGAGGTCGCCCGCGCCTCCGAGCGCACCCTCGCCCGCGCCCTGGAGATCGAGGCCGCGACCCGGGAGCGGGAGCGGCTCGCGCGGGACATCCACGACAGCGTGCTCCAGGTGCTCGCCATGGTGCAGCGGCGCGGCGCGGTGATCGGCGGCGAGGCGGCCGAGCTGGGCCGGCTCGCCGGTGAGCAGGAGGTCGCCCTGCGGACCCTGGTCTCCGGCGGGCTCGTGCCGGTGTCGCGGGTGTCGGAGGACTCCACCGAGGGCGCGGTCGTCCGCACCGTGGAGGTGGCCGACGACCACAGCGGGGACGAACCGGTCGACCTGCGCGCCCTGCTCGCCCCGTACGCCGGTGCCCGCGTCAGCCTCGCCGAGCCCGGTGCGCCGGTGTGGCTCGCGCCGGCCGCCGCGCGGGAGGTGGCCGCCGCCGTCGGAGCGGCCCTGGACAACGTCCGCAAGCACGCCGGGGAGCAGGCACGCGCGTGGATCCTCGTCGAGGACGAACCGGACGAGGTGATCGTCACCGTCCGCGACGACGGACCCGGCATCCCCGAGGGACGGCTCGCCCAGGCCGAGGGCGAGGGACGGCTCGGGGTGGCCCTGTCGATCCGCGGGCGGCTGCGCGACCTGGGCGGCAGCGCGGAACTGATCTCGGTGCCCGGCCAGGGCACGGAGGTCGAGCTGAAGGTACCGAAGGCCGTGAACGACGCGAACAACGCACGGGGGAAGGCGGAACAGAGATGACGGAGACCGGCCGGGACCTGAGCGGCCCGATCAAGGTCATGGTGGTCGACGACCACCCCATGTGGCGCGACGCCGTCGCCCGCGACCTGTCCGAGTCCGGCTTCGAGGTGGTCGCCACGGCGGGCGACGGCGACCAGGCCGTACGCCGCGCCAAGGCCGCCGCCCCGGACGTGCTGGTCCTCGACCTCAACCTGCCCGGCAAGCCCGGCGTCCAGGTCTGCAAGGAGGTCGTCGCCCACAATCCCGCGCTGCGCGTGCTGGTGCTCTCCGCGAGCGGCGAGCACGCGGACGTGCTGGAGGCGGTGAAGTCGGGCGCGACCGGCTATCTGCTGAAGTCGGCGTCCACCGAGGAGTTGCAGGACGCGGTACGCCGTACCGCCGTCGGCGACCCGGTGTTCACCCCGGGCCTGGCCGGACTCGTCCTCGGCGAGTACCGCCGCCTCGCCTCCGAACCGGCGCCCGCCCCCGACGACGACAGCTCCAAGGCGCCCCGGCTCACCGAGCGGGAGACGGAGGTGCTGCGCCTGGTCGCCAAGGGCCTGAGCTACAAGCAGATCGCCGAACGGCTCGTCATCTCCCACCGCACCGTGCAGAACCACGTGCAGAACACCCTCGGCAAGCTCCAGCTGCACAACCGCGTGGAACTCGTCCGCTACGCCATAGAACGCGGCCTCGACGACGAGTGAGACGCCCGTCACACTGACCCTTCGTCAGCCATCTGCGGCGAAGGGACTTGTGCCATGCGCGTCGGAGTACTGACCGGAGGCGGCGACTGCCCCGGCCTCAACGCCGTCATCCGGGCCGTCGTCCGCAAGGGCGTCCAGGAGTACGGCTACGACTTCACCGGCTTCCGGGACGGCTGGCGCGGACCGATCGAGGGCCGCACCGTCCGCCTCGACATCCCCGCCGTCCGCGGCATCCTGCCCCGCGGCGGCACCATCCTCGGCTCCTCGCGCACCAACCCGCTGAACGAGGAGAACGGCATCCGCCGCATCCAGGACACCCTGGAGAAACTGCGGGTCGACGCACTCATCACCATCGGCGGCGAGGACACCCTCGGTGTGGCCGCGCTGCTCGCCGACGAGCACGGCATTCCCTGCGTGGGCGTCCCCAAGACCATCGACAACGACCTGTCCGCCACCGACTACACCTTCGGCTTCGACACCGCCGTCGGCATCGCCACCGAGGCCATCGACCGCCTGCACACCACCGCCGAGTCCCATATGCGGGTCCTGGTCGTCGAGGTGATGGGCCGTCACGCCGGCTGGATAGCCCTGCACTCGGGCCTCGCGGGCGGCGCGAACGTCATCCTCGTCCCCGAGCAGCCCTTCGACGTCGACCAGGTGTGCGCCTGGGTGACCTCCCGCTTCAGGGCGTCGTACGCCCCGATCGTCGTCGTCGCCGAGGGCGCGGTGCCGAAGGACGGCGACATGGTGCTCAAGGACCAGTCGCTGGACTCCTTCGGGCACGTCCGGCTGTCCGGGGTGGGGGAGTGGCTGGCGAAGCAGATCGAGAAGCGCACCGGCAACGAGGCCCGCACCACCGTCCTCGGGCACGTCCAGCGCGGCGGCACGCCCAGCGCCTTCGACCGCTGGCTCGCCACCCGGTTCGGACTGCACGCCATCGACTGCGTGCGCGACGGCGACTTCGGGAAGATGGTCGCGCTGCGCGGCACGGACATCGTGCGCGTGCCGATCGCCGCCGCCACGGCCCGCCTGAAGACGGTGGACCCGAAGCTGTACGAGGAGATCGGCGTGTTCTTCGGCTGACGGACACCTCCGCACGGCGCCCCGTATATTCGCGCCCGTACGGCACCATTCCCGGCACGACCCCGGAGGGACCCCGTGGAGATCCTGGCGTTCGGAGTGCAGGCCGACGAGAGGCCCCTGATCGAGCGGGCCTTCCAGGGCCACCACGAGGTGCGCGGGCTCGACGTCTTCCTCAACGCGGACACCGCCCCCATCGCGGCCGGCCACGAGGTGATCTCCACCAGCGTCAACTGCGACCTCGGCGCCGAGGTCCTGGCGAGCCTCGCGGCCGGCGGCACCCGGATGATCGCCCAGCGCTCCACCGGCTTCAACAACGTCGACCTCACGGTCGCCGAACGGCTCGGCCTGACCGTCGCCCGTGTGTCGTACTACTCCCCCTACTCGGTCGCCGAGTTCGCCTGGACGCTCGCCATGGCCGTCAACCGCCGTATCGTCCGCGCCTCCACCCGCACCCGCGACTTCGACTTCCGCCTCGACGGCCTGATGGGCCGCGACATGCACGGCCGCACCGCCGGCATCCTCGGCACCGGCAAGATCGGCGAGGCCTTCGCCCGCATCGCCCACGGCTTCGGCATGCGGCTGCTCGGCTGGGACATCACCGAGAACCCCGCCTGCCTGGACCTCGGCATGACCTACGTCCCCAAGGAGCGGCTGCTCGCCGAGTCCGACCTGGTCAGTCTGCACGTGCCGCTGATGCCGGAGACCAGCCGGCTCATCGACGGACCCGCCCTCAAGACCATGCGGGACGACGCCGTGCTGATCAACTCCAGCCGCGGCGGCCTCATCGACACCGCCGCCCTCGTCGCCGAGCTGCGCGCCGGCCGCTTCACCGGCGTCGGCCTCGACGTGTACGAGGCGGAGGCGGGCCTGTTCTTCCTCGACAAGTCCCTCGACGCCATCGAGGACGACACCCTGGCCCGCCTCGTCACCTTCCCGAACGTGCTGGTCACGTCCCACCAGGCGTACTACACGGTGGACGCCGTCAGCCAGATCATCGAGACCACGGTGAACAACGTCCTCGACTACAGCGCGGGCCGCCGCTCGGAGAACGTGCTGGTCCCGCGCAGCTGACCCATCAGCTCCCGCACGACGGCCGCCCCGTTCAGCGTCAGCACGGACTCCGGATGGAACTGCACCCCCGCGAAGCCCGGACCCCGCAGCGCGTGCACCTCGGACGACGTACTGCGGCTGACCTCGACGCCGTGCGCGGCCAGTTCCCGGGCGGCGTCCTCGTCGCAGTGCGCCACGAAGCTGTTGTAGAAGCCGACCGTCTCCGGCCGCCCGAACAGGTCGATCTCCGTCTGCGCCCCCTGGTACGGCACCTCCTTGCGGACGATCTCCAGCCCCAGCTCGGCCGCGATCAGCTCATGGCCGAGGCACACACCCAGCACGCCGTGCCGGTGATCCCGGATCACCTCGGCGGTCAGGGCGCGCAGGAACCGCATCTTCGGGTCGGCGAGGTCGGAGGGGTCGCCGGGACCGGGCCCGAGCACCAGCGGCCCCGCGTGCCCGAGCACCGCCTCGCGCAGCCCCGGCTCGTCGTAGCGCCGGACGGTCACCTCAAGGCCGCTCGACCGCAGGACGTGCGCGAGCATCGCCGTGAAGGTGTCCTCCCCGTCGACGACCAGGGCGTGCCCGGTCAGGTCGTCGGACCGCTCCTGCATCCGCAGCCAGAACGGCGCCAGCGAGGCCCGCCGCCCGTCCAGGGCTGCCCGCACCCGGGGGTCGTCGGCGAGCCGGGGGCGCGCCTGTTCCGCCCGCGGACGTGACGGCCGTACGCCCAGCGCCGCCAGCACCCCGGCCGCCTTGGCGTGCGTCTCCGCGACCTCGCTCGCCGGGTCCGAGCCGCGCACCAGCGTGGCCCCGACCGGTACCCGCAGCCGCCCGGCCGCGTCGATGTCGGCGGTACGGATCAGGATGGGGGAGTCGAGGGTCTGCGCCCCGCCGGCGTCCCGTCCGATGAGCGCCAGCGCGCCCGCGTAGTAGCCGCGCCCGCCCGCCTCGTGCCGCTCGATCACCCGGCAGGCGTTCTGCACCGGCGACCCGGTCACGGTGGCCGCGAACATGGTCTCCTTCAGCACCTCCCGCACGTCCAGCGTGGACCGGCCGCGCAGCTCGTACTCGGTGTGCGCGAGATGCGCCATCTCCTTCAGCCGGGGCCCGACGACCACCCCGCCCCTGTCGCCGACGGTGCACATCATCTTGAGCTCCTCGTCGACCACCATCGACAGCTCCTCGATCTCCTTGCCGTCGGCGAGGAAGCCGAGCAGGTGCTCGGGGGTCGGCCCCTCGGCGGGGTAGCGGTACGTGCCGCTGATCGGGTTCATGACGACCGTCCCGCCGGACACCCGCACATGCACCTCGGGACTGGCGCCCACCAGCGTCCGCCCGCCCGTCTCCCCTCGTCGCCCTTCCAAGGAAGGCCCTTCGGGTCCTTTTCGATGTCCGGTGTGCACGACGAACGTCCAGTACGCGCCCCGCTCGCTGACCAGCAGCCGCCGGAACAGGGCGAGGGCGTCGGCCCGGCCGAACCCCGGGATCTCGCCCTCGTACGTCCGCCGGATCACGAAGTTGGCGCCCTCGCCCCGCCCGATCTCGTCTCGCAGGACCCGGCCGACGATCTCGCCGTACTCCTCGTCCCCGACGTCGAATCCGCCGCCCTCCACGCGCACGTCATGCGCCGGGAGCTGGGCCAGCGCGTCCTCCAGGGACAGCGTGTGGGACTCCTCGGGTGTCAGCACGGTGAGCGGGGTCCCGTCGTCGCGGACGTCGAAGCCGCGCTCGCGGATCTGCCGGAACGGGACGAGCGCGAGGCCCTCGTCGGGCAGGTCGGCGAGGCGGTCGTGATCGGCGACCGGGCCGATGAGCACCTCGACCCTGCCGTGGTCGTGACCCGGGGTGCGGCGGCGCAGCAGGGCGAACGGGCGGGGATCGTCCAGCAAGCCGAGCAGGTTCATGGTCCGTGGCTCCTTCTCAGGGGTTCTCAGGACGAGAGGAGCCGGCCGCCGCGGGAAACGCCGAAGGCCGCCCCTCGGGCGGCCTTCGCGGAGTCTGTGGCTACGCGCAGTCAGTGGGCCGCCGGATGAGCGGTCCACCACCAGTTCTGGATCTGGGTCGAGTGCGCGAACATGGCCTCGACCCTAGCGCATCAGCAGCAGATCGAGACTGCGATCGAGATATTCGGTCAGCCCGGCGCCCTCGGGAAGGCTGGCGGGGACGGCGTGGGCGAGCTGGGCATGGCCGAGATAGACGCTGTAGGCGAGCAGTCCGCGGCGTCGTGCCTCGGGTTCGGGGAAGCCGGCCTCGGCGAAGAGCTGGGCCACATAGGCGACCCGGCGTTCGGTGACCCGGCCCAGCACCGCCGCGACACGCGGGTCGTCGGCGGTGGCCAGCAGCGAGACCTCCAGCGGGTCGTCGGCGGCCGACCCGATCGCCTCGGCGAACAGCAGCCGCAGCCGCCGCTCGGGGTCCGGCTCCGTCTCCAGCTCGGTGATGAGCGCCTCGGTCTGCGTCTGCGCCCAGCGTTCCAGCGCCGCCCCGATGAGCGCGTCCCGGTTGGCGAAATGCCAGTAGAAGCTGCCCTTGGTGGTGCCCAGCCGCGCGGCCAGCGGCTCCACGGCGACGGCGGCGAGCCCGCCCTCGCTCATCGCGGCGAGCGCGGCGTCGGCCCAGTCGTCGGCGCTGAGCCGGGCCTTGGCGGGAGCCTTGCCGGAACCCTTGGCGGTGGTCTTACGAGGGGGCTGTTGCACCATGACCATACGGTACCGTACGGTTGACCATACGCCACCGTATGGAGGTGCTCCGAATGGGCACTGTACGCAACGTTCACGACCGCATCCTGGCCGCGCCCGCCGAACGGGTCGGCGCCCTCCTGGACCGGCTCGCCGGCGCCGACGACCCGCTCTTCCCGAGCCCCGCCTGGTCCCCGATCCGCTTCGACCGCCCGCTGTCCGTCGGGGCCGTCGGCGGCCACGGCCCGGTGCGCTACTCGGTCGCCGCGTACGAGCCGGGCCGCCGCATCCGCTTCGCCTTCGACGCGCCGTCGGGCGGCTTCCACGAACTCTCGGTCGAGCCCCTCGGCTCGGACCGCTGCCGCATCCGGCACGTCCTCGAGCAGGACCAGCCACCGATGGAGCGCCTCGCCTGGCTGCTGGCGGTGCGTGCCGGGCACGACACGGTCATCGAGGAGCTGTTCGACAACGCCGAGCTGGCCGCCACCGGCTCCCTCGCCCGCCCCTTCCGTCCCGGCCGGTACGTCCGCCTGCTCCAGCGGCTCGCCTGGGACCGCCCGGCCGCCGTCGACGTACCCGCAGGGGCCGCCCTGCTGCGCGCCGCCTTCCCGAAGCCCGACTACACCGATGCCTACGCCCTGGAGCTGCGCCCCGGCATGCCGACCGACCTGGCCGCCTGGGAGGGAGTCCTCCGAGGCTCCCCGGTCGTCGACCGCACGCACGACGAGATCCTGCTCGGCGAGAACGTCGGCCACCTCGACTACCGCGCCTCGCTCCTGCTGGACAAGGCTGCCGGCAAGGTCACCCTCTCCTCCGTCGTCCGCCTCCACAACCGCCGGGGCCGCCTGTACTGGGCCGTGGTCCGCCACGCCCACCCCGTGATGGCCCGCCTGATGCTCCGCCGCACCCACCGCCGCCTGGCCCTGACGGCACCGCGCGCGGCGATGCGAAGCACGAGCGTGACCTGATGCCGATCCGCGTCGTTGACGCGAGTGCTCCCCGCCGACGCGGGGATGGCCCGAAGCTCAAAACACTGCTTCAGATGGGCGCTGCTTGCTCCCCGCCGCTGCGGGGATGGCGGTGTGCCTCGCCCGGTCGGCGGGGCACACACGTCTCACGGATTGAGCGGCGGGATGGACGCCCCGGCCGAACGCGTACTGTTGAGCACGTGACCGTGAACGCTGATTCCCGAAGCGTCGCCGCTCAGGCGACGTGGCGAAACCTGCCCGCGGCGCAGCAGCCCGAGTACCCGGATGCCGAGGCTCTGCGCGATGTGATCGCCGAGCTGGAAACGTATCCCCCGCTCGTCTTTGCCGGCGAGTGCGACCAACTGCGCGCGCGCATGGCTGCCGTCGCTCGAGGAGAGGCGTTCCTGCTCCAGGGCGGCGACTGCGCCGAATCATTCGACGGGGTGTCCGCCGAGCACATCCGGGCCAAGCTCAAGACCCTCCTCCAGATGGGCGCCGTGCTCACGTACGCCGCCTCCGTGCCCGTGGTGAAGGTGGGCCGGATCGCCGGCCAGTACTCCAAGCCGCGCTCCAAGCCGACCGAGACCCGCGACGGCGTCACCCTGCCGACGTACCGGGGCGACTCCGTCAACGGCTTCGACTTCACCGAAGAGGCCCGCGTCCCGGACCCCGAGCGGCTCAAGCGCATGTACCACGCGTCGGCGTCCACGCTGAACCTGGTGCGCGCCTTCACCACCGGCGGTTACGCCGACCTGCGCCAGGTGCACGCCTGGAACCAGGACTTCGTGAAGTCGTCCCCGTCCGGCCAGCGCTACGAGCAGCTCGCCCGCGAGATCGACCAGGCGCTGAACTTCATGCACGCCTGCGGGGCCGACCCGGAGGAGTTCAAGACCGTCGAGTTCTACTCCTCGCACGAGGCGCTGCTGCTCGACTACGAGTCGGCGCTCACCCGCGTCGACTCGCGCACCGGGCAGCTGTACGACGTCTCCGCGCACATGGTGTGGATCGGTGAGCGCACCCGGCAGCTGGACCACGCGCACATCGAGTTCGCCTCGAAGATCCGCAACCCCATCGGCATCAAGCTCGGCCCGACCACGACGGCCGAGGAGGCGCTGCAGTACATCGAGCGCCTGGACCCGGAGCGCGAGCCCGGCCGGCTGACCTTCATCGTCCGCATGGGTGCGGACAAGATCCGCGACAAGCTCCCCGAGCTGGTCGAGAAGGTCACCGCATCCGGCGCCACCGTCGCCTGGGTCACCGACCCGATGCACGGCAACACCTTCGAGGCGGCCTCCGGCCACAAGACCCGCCGCTTCGACGACGTGCTCGACGAGGTGAAGGGCTTCTTCGAGGTCCACAAGGCGCTCGGCACCCACCCGGGCGGAATCCACGTCGAGCTGACCGGCGACGACGTCACCGAGTGCGTGGGCGGCGGCGACGAGATCTTCGTCGACGATCTGCACCAGCGCTACGAGACGGCCTGCGACCCCCGGCTGAACCGCAGCCAGTCGCTGGACCTGGCGTTCCTGGTCGCGGAGATGTACCGGGACCAGTAGCCGCCTCGGCCATGACCTGCGCATGGGGTGGGGCGCGGATCACATACGATCCGCGCCCCACCCCACTTTTGCGGCCACTGTGCGCCGGGTAAGGTTAGGTTAGCCTCACCGATCAAGGGTCGGGATGGCACGACCCTTGCACTCCATCGGGAGGTGACCCGCGTGTACGTCTGCAGTTGCTTCGGCATCACCGAGCAGCAGGTCAAGAAGCACGCGGAGGACGGTGCCTGCACCCCCCGCCAGATAGCGTCCGCCTGCAAGGCCGGCACCGACTGCGGTTCGTGCGTCCGCCGTATCCAGGCGATCCTCGGCCGGGGCGCCTGCCCGCGCCGCGAGCTGGCCGACCAGGGCAAGCCGGTGCTCGCCGAGGTCTCCGGCCTGGACGCACTGGACGAGGCGGCCTAGCCGCCCACCCCGAGGGGTCTCAGCTCTCCGGCTGCTCGACCAGCTGGGCGATGTACAGCGCCTCGCCGAGCTTCTCCAGCAGATCCAGCTGGGTGTCGAGGTAGTCGATGTGGTGCTCCTCGTCCTCGAGGATCGACTCGAAGATGTTCGCGGACGTGATGTCACCCTTCTCGCGCATCACCTTGATCCCGCGGCGCAGCCGGTCGATGGCCTCGACCTCGATCTGCCGGTCCGCCTCGAACATCTCCTTGACGGTCTGGCCCACCCGCACATGGAACAGCCGCTGGTAGTTCGGCAG
This sequence comes from Streptomyces sp. 15-116A, assembly GCF_025290915.1. Classification (GTDB taxonomy): domain Bacteria; phylum Actinomycetota; class Actinomycetes; order Streptomycetales; family Streptomycetaceae; genus Streptomyces. Next base: position 12,293 of record NZ_JAOCQE010000123.1, read on the forward strand.
CCCCTCCAGGAACAGGATCCGGTCGGTCAGCACCTCGGCGTGCTTCATCTCGTCGAACGACTCGGCCCGTGTGTACTTCGCCAGCTTGGGCCAGCCGAAGTTCTCCTGCATCTTCGCGTGCAGGAAGTACTGGTTGATCGCGGTCAGCTCGGCGGTCAGCTGCTCGTTGAGGAACTCGATGACCTCGGGGTCGCCCTGCATCGCGTAAGGCTCCTTCCACACGGAACTGGCGGGTTGCGCCGCATGATTCCACCGGTGCAGAAGATCGTCCAGTAAGTCTCTACTTAGTAAGTAAGTACATGCTTAGTCCGAGTTGAGGGCTTTCTTTGCTTTTGCCCGGCTGTAAGGGGGGCTGGTCATGGGCATCGGTCCGGGTCTGTCAGGATGGAGACATGGGTCAGCCGGCGGAACGCGAATCGGGGGAGCGCGCAGGAGAAGGAGCGGCACGGTTCGAGCTCCCGCCGGGACAGCGACTGCAGCGCGGCTGGCCGGTCACGCACTACGGACCGGTCCCCAAGTTCCGGCCCGAACGCTGGGAGTTCCGGGTGTTCGGCGCCACCGCCGACGGCGAGAAGCACTGCTGGACCCACGAGGAGTTCACCGCACTGCCGTACACCACCGTCGTGGCGGACCTGCACTGCGTGACCAAATTCAGCATGGTCGGCGCCGAGTGGGGCGGGATCCCCGCGCGCACCATCCTGGAGATCGCGCCGCCCGCCCCCGACGTCACCCATGTGATGGTGTGGGCCGAGTACGGCTTCAGCTCCAACCTGCGGCTCGCCGACTTCGCCTCCGAGCGCACCCTGTTCGCCACCCACAAGGACGGCGAGCTGCTCACCGCCGAGCACGGCTTCCCGCTGCGGCTGATCGTCCCCCACCTGTACGCCTGGAAGGGGCCCAAGTGGGTCCGCGGCGTGGAGTACATGACCGCCGACCGCCGGGGCTTCTGGGAGGAGCGCGGCTACCACAACATCGGCGACCCCTGGAAGGAACAGCGCTACTCCTACCAGGAGGAGCCCGGGGAGGGCCCCGAGCTCTGAACCTTTTGCCCGGCCGGCTCTGAACCGCCGGCCCGGTCCTCAGCCGTCGCGCAGCTTCTTCAGCCGCTCCACGTCCGCCGCGTGCCCCTCCTTGCCGCCCGGGGTCTCGATGATCAGCGGGACCCCCTCGGTCGCCGGGTGGGTCATCAGCGCCCGGAACGGGTCCTCGCCGATATGGCCGGCGCCGATGTTCGCATGCCGGTCCTTGTGCGCGCCGACCACATCCATCGAGTCGTTGGCGTGGATCAGCTTCAGGCGTCCCTCGCCGACCGTGTCCACCAGCAGATCCAGTGTCCGATGCATCCCGCTCGGCCCGGTCAGATCGTGCCCGGCCGCGAACACATGGCAGGTGTCCAGGCAGACCCCGAGCTTCGGATGGGCGTCCAGCGCCTCGAAGTACGGCCCGAAGTCCCACGTCCGCGAGCACAGCGAGGCACCCTGCCCGGCCGTCGACTCGAGCAGCAGGAACGGGTCGTCGTCGTGGGTCAGTTCGTCCAGCAGCGGCAGCATGTACTCGCGTACCTGCTTCAGCGCCACCGGCCGCTCCCGCCCGCCCGTCGCGCTGCCGGTGTGCACCACCACACCCAGCGCGCCGATCTCCCGCCCCCGGCGCAGCGAGTGCCGCAGCGAGATTACCGACCGCTCGACGGTCGCCTCGGTGTGGGAGCCGAAGTTGATCAGATACGGGGCGTGCACATACGCCGGGATCGACTCCTCCTCGCACGCCGCCCGGAACGCCTCGTCCTGCCGGGGACTGCCCACCGGGGTGGCCCAGCCGCGCGGGTTGGCGACGAAGACCTGCACGGTCTCGGCGCCCAGCTCACGGGCGTACGACAGGCCGACGGAATGCAGACCGCCGGCCACGGGCACATGGCCGCCGATCGGGTTGCGGGGGAGCTCACTCTTCACCCGTTCAGGGTGTCATGACCGCCGGCGCCCACCGGCCGGGGCCCCGGATCCGGTCCTCTGTCCCGTCACCGGATCTTGATGGTGATCGTCGATCCCTTGGGCGCGGTCTCGCCGCCCTCCACGGACTGGCCCTTGACGGTGTCGCCGAACAGCCCGAGCAGACCCCGGTCCTCGTCGACCTCGAACCCGGCGCGCTGAAGCTTCTCCTTGGCCTTGTCCACGTCGTCGCCGACCACGTCCGGGACCTCGACCATCTCCGGGCCCTTGGACAGCGTCAGCGTCACCGTGTCGCCCTCGGCGACCTGGCCGCCCGCGCCCGGGGTCTGCCGGGCCACCTGGCCCGCGTCGTGCTCGGAGTTGACCCGCTGGGCGGCGACCTTCACCTTCAGGCCCGCCTCCTGCAGCTCGGCCCGCGCGTCCGCCAGGTCGTCGCCGGTCACGTCCGGCACGTCCACCGGGCTGCCCTTGCTCACCGTGAGCGCCACCGCCGAGCCGGCGCGGACCTTGGTGCCCTTGCCCGGCTCGGTGGACAGCACCGAGCCCCGGGGCACGTCCTCGCTGAACTCGCGGGTGACCATGCCCGGCTCCAGGCCCTCGTCCTTCAGCAGGGAGCGCGCCTTGTCCAGCGCGTAGCCGTCGAGGTCGGGCACACGCACCGTCTGCGGGCCCTTGGAGATCACCAGCGACACCGAGTCGTTGCCCCGGATCCGGGCACCCGCCTTCGGATCCGTGCTGATCACGGTGCCCCGCTTCACGGTGTCGCTGTACGCCTGAGTCACCTCGCCGACGTCCAGGCCGGCGTCCGCCAGCCGGTCCCGGGCCTCGTCCTCGGTCTTCGCCAGCAGCGGCGGCACCTTGGTGAACTGGCCGGAGTTGATGTACCAGATCCCCGTGCCGACGCCGAGCACCAGCAGCACGGCGACGACGACCGCCATCGGGCCGCGGCGCCCCATCGCCGTCCGGCGCCGGGGCGGCAGCGGAGGCGGGGACTGCAGCCGGCTGGTGTGGTGCACCGACTCCTGCTCGTCCTCGTTGACCGGCAGCGGACGGGGCATCGTCAGCGCGCGTGGGATGACGCTCGTACGGTCGTCGGCGTTGTCGTGGTCCGACGCCAGCGCCTGCGGCGGCACCGCGTCCAGCTGCTCGTCGCCGAGCCGCCCACGCGCCTCGCGGACGCGGGCGAGCAGCGCCACGGCGTCGTACGGACGGACCTCGGGCGAACGCGCGGTCGCCGCGGCGACCAGCTCGTCCAGCTCGTACGCCATCCCGGGCACGGCGGCCGACGGCGGCGGCACGTCCTCGTGCAGATGCTTGTAGAGCACGGTCGCGGGGGAGTCGCCGTCGTGCGGCTTCTCACCGGTGAGCATCTCGTAGAGCAGGATGCCGCAGGCGTAGACGTCCACGCGGGGGTCGGCGGTGCCGTGCTCGATCTGCTCGGGCGCGAGATACGAGACCGTGCCCAGCACGGTGCCCGTGGTGTTCGTCACCGTGTCGACGGCCCGTACGAGACCGAAGTCGGCGACCTTGACCCGGCCGTCGTCCCCGATGAGCACGTTCTCCGGCTTCATGTCCCGGTGCACGAACCCGGCGCGATGCGCGGCGCCGAGCGCGGCCAGCACCGGCTCCAGGATGTCCAGCGCGGCCCGCGGCTGCAGCGCGCCCCGCTCCCGCAGCACGTCCCGCAGGGTGCAGCCGGCGATGTACTCCATCGCCAGGTAGACGTACGCCCCGTCGGTGCCCTGGTCGAAGACCTGCACGACGTTCGGGTGGGCCAGGCGCGCGACCGACTTCGCCTCCCGGATGAACCGCTCGACGAACGAGCCGTCGGCGGCGAGGGAGGGGTGCATCACCTTGAGGGCGAGCACGCGGTCCAGGCGGGTGTCCACGGCCCGGTAGACCGTGGCCATCCCGCCGACCGCGATCCGCGCGTCGACGCGGTACCGGCCGTCGAGCACCTGCCCGACCAGAGGGTCCTGAAGGGTCGTGTCCACGCAGCGAGTCTACGAGCCACAACCGACACCCCCACCCCGTCCACCCCTGTCCGGCGCCCTATTGCAGCCCACCTGTGACGCGTCTCGCACACGACGGGACCACGCACCCGCAGCCGCCGGCGACCGATTCACCTGCACCCGCCGGGCGGCGATCGCCCCCACGGGGAGCGCCCACCTCTCGACCGACTGGAAACGGGTGGTGCGCGGGTGGGAGACGAAACGGGGGAGCAACGCCGGTTCAGAACGCAGGACGCTCAGGATCCAACACCGCCAGCCCCTCAACCGGAGACGACGCCTCCGCGAACAACCTCCGCGGAATCCGCCCCGCCAACCGCGCCAGCCTCCCCGCCTCCACAGCGCTCCGCATCGCCGCAGCCATCAACACCGGCTCCCGCGCCCGCGTCACCGCAGACGCCAGCATCACCCCCGCACACCCCAGCTCCATCGCCAACGCCGCATCCGAAGCCGTCCCGGCCCCCGCATCCAGAATCACCGGCACCCCGGCCCGCTCCACGATCAACTGAAAGTTGTGCGGATTACGGATCCCCAGCCCCGACCCGATCGGCGACCCCAAGGGCATGATCGCCGCACACCCCACATCCTCCAGCTTCCGCGCCAGCACCGGATCGTCGTTCGTGTACGGCAACACCGTGAACCCGTCGTCCACCAGCGTCTCCGCCGCCTCCAGCAACTCGATCGGATCCGGCAGCAGCGTCCGCTCGTCGGCGATGACCTCCAGCTTGATCAGATCGGTCCCCAGCGCCTCCCGCGCCAGCCGCGCGGTCAGCACCGCCTCCCCGGCGGTGAAACACCCCGCCGTGTTCGGCAGCACCCGGATGCCCAGCTTCTCCAGCACGGACAGCACCGACCCGTGCACCGAGGGATTCACCCGCCGCATCGCGACGGTCGTCAGCTCCGTCCCGGAGGCCACCAGCGCCCGCTCCAGCACATCGAGGCTCGGCGCCCCTCCCGTGCCCATGATCAGGCGGGACGTGAAGGACGTACCACCGAGGACGAACGGATCGTCGGCCATGATCAGCCTCCTTGGACGGCGGTGAGGACTTCCACCCGGTCGCCCTCGGAGAGGGACGTGGAGGCCCACTGCGCGCGCGGGACGACGGTTTCGTTGAGGGCCGCGGCGACCCCCGAGGGCGCCGCGGTGAGCGACGTCACGACGACGTCGAGAGGGGTACCGGGTTCGATCTCCCGGGGTTCCCCGTTGACCGAGATGTTCATGCGGGCTGCTCCATGAGTGCGTCGGCGGCGCCGAAGCGCCGGGGCGTGAAGGGCCGGGCCTCCTCGGGAAGCTCGCCGGTGGCCAGCACGTGCGCCATGACGTCACCGGTGACCGGCGTCAGCAGCACACCGTTGCGGTAGTGCCCGGTGGCCAGCAGCAGCCCTTCCAGTTCCGTCGGCCCGAGCAGCGGCGCGTTGTCGGGCGAGCCCGGCCGCAACCCGGCCCGTGTCTCGGTGAGCGGCAGCTCGGTGATCCCCGGCACCAGCTCATGGGCGTCGCGCAGCAGCTCGTACACGCCGCCCGCGGTGACGGTGGTGTCCCAGCCCAGCTCCTCGCTGGTCGCCCCGATCACCAGCTCGCCACTCTCGCGCGGCACCAGATAGACCTGGCTGCCGCGCACCACCGCCCGCACGGTCCGGCTCAGGAACGGCCCGTGTGCGGCGGGCATCGTCAGCCGTACGACCTGCCCCTTCACCGGCCGTACCGGAGGCAGTACCTCCGCCGGCACCCCCGCGAGCCGCCCGCTCAGGCTGCCCGCGGCGAGCACCACCTGCCCGGCGCCCAGCTCGGTCCCGTCGGCGGTGACCGCACCCGCCGCCCGCTCCCCGACGAGGACCAGCCGCTCGGCCCACGCGCGGTGCAGCACCACGCCCGCCCGCTCGCAGGCC
>NZ_JAOCQE010000124.1 GCF_025290915.1 Streptomyces sp. 15-116A
CGGGATCGGGCGGTGGGGGCGGTCCTGCGCGTCCTCGGCTCGGTCCGCCCAGTCGTTGAGGGCCATGCCGGCCTCGTACAGGCACAGGGAGGAGCCGAGGGCGAGGAGGGTGCCGCGGCCGGGGCGGGCGCCGATCGCCGCGGCGCCCGCGAGGGCGTCTCCGGGGACGGTGAACAGGGCGGGCAGACGGAGCAGTTCCGCCCAGGCGCGGAGCGGGGAGGCGCCGGTGCCGCTCATACGTCGTCCCGCAGCCGGGTCGCGAAGGCCATGAGCGCGGGGTACTGCTCGCCCAGCGCCGAGGACGCGTCGCCGTCCGGGTCCTTGAAGTAGAAGCCCAGCTCCGGGCGGGGTCCGGTCAGGCCGGCCTCGCGGGCGCGCAGCAGCAGGCGGGCCAGGTCCAGGACGAGGGGCGCGGCGAGGGCCGAGTCGCAGCCCTGCCAGGTGGTCTGGAGGACCATGCGGGCGCCGAGGAAGCCGTCGAAGGCGATGTGGTCCCAGGCGGTCTTCCAGTCGCCGAGCGCGGGCACGTCGTCGATGTGGACCTCGCCCTGCGGCGCGGCGCCGAGGGTGTCGGCGAGGACGCGTTCCTTGCCGGCGTTCTTCGCCGCCGCGGCGGCCGGATCGGCGAGGGCGGCGCCGTCACCGCCGCCGAGCAGGTTGGTGCCGGACCAGGCGCGTACGGCCAGCGCCCGCTGGGCGAACATCGGGCCGAGGACGGAGCGCAGCAGGGTCTGGCCGGTCTTGCCGTCGCGGCCCGCGTACGGGACGCCGGACGACGCGGCGAGGGAGGCCAGCGAGGGGTGGTGCAGCCCGGTGGAGGGGGTGAAGTTGACGTAGGGGCAGCCGGCGCGCAGGGCGGCCGCCGCGTAGAGGGAGCTGGGCGGCAGGGTGCCGTCGGTGGGGGCGGGCTCGGTGGAGGCGACGTTCACGACGACGGCGCCCGCGAGGCCCTGCCGGCGCACGAAGGCGCGGATGTCGGCGGCGAACGCCTCGATCCACTCCTCGTCGGAGCGGGACGTGTCCCCGGGCAGCGGGCCGCCCGGCCTGATCTCCCGGTCGGCGGCAGCGAGTTCGGCGCCCACGGCGGCGGGCAGGCCGTGCGGCAGGACCCCGCCCGCGGCGAGGTGCTCGGCGCGTTTGGGCAGCGGGCAGTCGACGGTGTCGTGGCCGCCGAAGACGAGGGACGACAACGATGGCAGACCACACGTGGTGAAGGGAGGGGCCTCGGTGACCATGCCGGTCGGCGGATGGAGCCCCGCGGCGACGGCGGCGCAGCCGGCGATCGCGGTCGTGGCGACGGAGCCGCGGGCGCCGATGAGCCAGACGCCGAAACGAGGGGTGGGGGAAGACGGTTCGGTGGACATGGGCAGCCTCCTTGTCGTACGCGAACCGGGTGCGAGGGCCGGAAGGCGGCGGGCTGGGTGCCGGGCGAAGGCCCCGGCCGGACGGCCGGTGTCCTTCGCCCGGCGGGGCGGCGGGCGGAGGTCCGGCGTCCTCCGCCCGCCGCCGTTCTAGTCGCCCGTGGCGGGCAGTTCCTTGAGCTGGATATTGCGGAAGGAGACCTGGTCGTCGGCGCCGTGGTTCTGCAGGCCGATGTGGCCGTCCTTCAGGCTCCGTTCGGGGTCCGTGTTGGTGAAGTCGTTGATCCTGACTCCGTTGAGGAACACCTGGAGGCGTTCGCCCTGGACCCTGATCTCGTAGGAGTTCCACTGGCCGGGCGGCCGCAGCACCTGGTCACGGGCCTTGATGTTCGCCGACTTGAAGGAATAGACCGCGCCGGTCGTCCGGTCGGGTGCGTCCGTCGCGTCGATCTGGATCTCGTAGCCCTTGTTCACGGCGGACCAGGGGTCGTCGGAGGCCGGGAAGCCCACGAAGATCCCGGAGTTGTCGTCGCCGGCCATCTTCCAGTCGAGCTTGAGTGAGTAGGAGCCGAGTTCCTTGGCCTGGTACCAGAGCAGGCCCATGCCGCCCTCGGACTCCATCACGCCGCCGTCCTTGACGACGAACCTGCCGGGCCCTGCCTGCTTCCAGCCGTCCAGGGTCTGGCCGTTGAAGATCGTCCGGTAGCCCTTGTCCGGCTTGCAGTCGGCCTTGATCTGGCCGGTGGCGTACTGCATGCCGCCGAGCAGGTGGGCGCGGAAGGCCTCCTCTGCGTACGACTCCTTGGTGTGGCCGCCGCCGGTGTAGAAGGAGCGGCCGCCACCGTAGCTCTGGCACCAGGCGATCGGGTGGTCGCCCTTCATGGTGCCGCCGGAGTAGGTGGTCTCGTCGAGGGTGGCGAGAACCTTGGCCTGCTCACGCGGGTTGGTGCGGTAGTTGTACCACTCGTCGGTGCGCTCCCAGGTGTCACCGAGGTGCGCGGTGGACGGGTGATCGTGGTCCTCGACGCGCACGGTGGCCTTCTGGATGGCCGGGTGCGAGTCGAAGTAGGCGCCGACGAGACCGCCGTAGAACTCCCAGTCGTACTCGGTGTCAGCGGCCGCGTGGATGCCCAGGTAGCCGCCGCCGTTCGCGACGTAGTTCTCGAACGCCTTCTGCTGTTCGGTGTTGAGAACGTCACCGGTGGTGGACAGGAAGGCGACCGCGTCGTACTTGGCGAGGTTGGCCGTGGTGAACTGCCCGGCCTCCTCGGTCGCGGTGACGGTGATGCCGGCCGGGGCTCCCAGTTCCTTCAGCGCGGCGATGCCGGCCGGGATGGAGTCGTGGCGGAAGCCTGCGGTCTTGGAGAAGACGAGGACCTTCTTGCCGTCCTTGAAGGGCTCCTTGGAGAACTCGAAGTCGTCCACGTCGTACAGGGCTCCGTCGCCGCCCTTGAAGACCAGGTAGATCTCCGTGGTCTTGTTCGGCAGGCTCCGCAGGGGTACGTCGACGTCCTGGAAGGTCTCCCAGCTTCCGGTGGGCGGGATGTGCGCCGAGCCGTGCAGCGGGCCGTCGGGCGAGCCGGTGCGCAGTTCGACGAAGCCGCCCGCGCCGCCGGAGGAGGCCCGTACGGTCATCTTCTTCTGCCCGTCGAAGCGGTAGGGGCTGAAGGAGATCCAGTCACCGTCGTTGATGTCGCCGACGGTCTTGCCGCCGTGCGCGCCGGTCTTGTCGATGACGGAGACGCCCTGCTGCTTGCCGAAGTGCTCGCCCTGGCGGTGCAGCGGCTGGAGCACGGCGCGGGCGGTGCCGGTCAGGGCCTCCTGCCCGTTGGCCCCGCCGTCGGTGTACGAGGCGCCGACGACGCCGTAGATGTTGGCGTTGGGGTCGTGGCCGCCGTCGCCGGGCGGGGGCTTGAGGGTGCCCTCGCAGCCGGTCTCACTGGTCAGCTCGTGGGCGTGGGAGTCGTGGCCGAGGCTGTAGGCGACCTTGACCTTGGAGCAGTCGACGGTCTCCTCGGGGTCGGTGACGGTCACCTTGAACGGGACGGGCTCGCCGAAGGCGGCCAGGCTGCCGTTGCCCGGAATCTCGATCTTCACCTTGGGCTCGGTGTTGCCGACGACGATGCGGACGCTGGCGTTGCCGGTGTTGCCCTCGGGGTCCTTGGCGGTGAAGGTCGCGGTGTAGGTGCCGGCCTTCTTGTAGCGGTGGGTGGGGTTGAGGCCCTCGCCCTTGGTGCCGTCGCCGAAGTCCCAGCTGTAGGTCAGCTCCGGGGAGTCGGCGTCCTTGGCGGTGGCGGTGAAGGCGACCTTGAGGCCGGCCGCTCCGGAGGTCTTGTCGGCGCTCACCTCGGCGATCGGGGAGAAGCCGTCCTCGGCGTTCTCGATCCGGTACAGCGCGGAGTGCTCGTCGCCCTGGAACCAGGACACGCCGTAGTCGAGGACGTAGAGGGCGCCGTCGGGCCCGAACTCCATGTCCATGATCTGGGTGCCGGTCCACGGCAGGGTCTTGATCTCCTTGACCGAGCCGTCCTCGTTCTGCGAGATCGGCTTGATCCAGCGGCGGCCGAACTCACCCGCGAAGAAGTCGCCGTCGTACGACTCGGGGAACTTAACGGAGGAGTCCAGTTCCGGGTCGTAGTGGTAGACCGGTCCGGCCATCGGGGACTCGGAGCCGGTGCCGAACTCGGGCACGCTTCCGCCGTCGTAGGGGATCCAGGCGGGCTGGGCGGGCGGCAGGTCGGTGAGGCCGGTGTTGTGCGGCGAGGTGTTCTTCGGCGCGGCGCAGTCGAACTTCTCTCCGGAGGTCTTGGTGGCGAAGTCGTAGTCGAGGTACGCGTCGTTGTCGCCGGTGCAGAACGGCCAGCCGAAGTTGCCGGGCTCGGTCACCTTGGCGAACTCGACCTGGCCTGCCGGGCCGCGCGTCGCCGAGGCGGCGCCCGCGTCGGGCCCGTAGTCACCGACGTACACGGTGCCGGTCTTGTCGTCGACGCTCATCCGGAACGGGTTGCGGAAGCCCATCGCGTAGATCTCGGGACGGGTCTTGTCGGTGCCCGGCTCGAAGAGGTTGCCGTCCGGGACGGTGTAGGAGCCGTCCTCGGCGACCTTGATGCGCAGGATCTTGCCGCGCAGGTCGTTGGTGTTGCCGCTGCTGCGGCGGGCGTCGAAGGCGGGGTTGCGGCCCTCGCGGTCGTCGATCGGCGTGTAGCCGTCGGACGCGAAGGGGTTGGTGTCGTCGCCGGTGGACAGGTAGAGGTTGCCCTCGGCGTCGAAGTCGATGTCGCCGCCGACGTGGCAGCAGATGCCGCGGGAGGCCGGGACGTCCAGGACCTTCTTCTCGCTGGCCAGGTCCAGCGTGCCGTTGGTCCTCAGCACGAAGCGGGAGAGGCGGTTGACGCCGTCGAACTTCTTGAAGTCCTCGGCGGTGCCGGTCTCCGGGGCGTCGCCCGCGGGGGTGTCGAGCGGCGGGGCGTAGTAGAGGTAGATCGCCCGGTTGTTCTCGAAGTCGGGGTCGATGCCGACGCCTTGAAGCCCTTCCTCGTCGTGGCTGTAGACGTCGAGCTTGCCGGCGATCTTGGTGACGCCGCCCTGGTCGGTGAGGCGCAGGGTGCCGTCGCGCGAGGTGTGCAGGACGCTGCGGTCCGGGAGGACGGCGAGCGACATCGGCTCGCCCATTTCGGGCTCGCCCTTGGCGAGGGGGACCTGCTGGAACTGTCCCTCGGCGGCGGCCGGTTCGTCCGCGGCCGGCTCGGCTCCGGCGACGGCCGCCGGGGTGCCCACGGCCAGCATCAGGCCGGTGAACAGGGCGAGGGTGGTGCGAAGTCTGGGGCGTCTTGCGGCTCTGGTGCCTTCGGCTCTGCTTCTGTGCACGAAGTCCCTCCGGGAACGGGATGGGCCGTACGGGAGCGGTGCGTAGAGATGCGGTGCGATGTGGGCGCCGGGGTGCGCCGTCACCCCGGAGGCGGGAGTGTCCTGGACACCTCAAGGACGGTAGCCGCGTTCGTTCGGGGCCGACACCCCATACAACAGAATCAGTTGAACTTTTTCCCATCGCAGGACAAAGAGGGCGTCAGGGCAGGCCGGACCGGGGACCGGCGGACATCCCGGCCCCCGAAATCCGCCCCCGAATCCCGGCCCGCCGCTCAGCTGTTGAACGCGGCGTCGAAGGAGGCCGACGGCGGCTCGAAGTCGTACGCCTTCAGACGGGTCAGCGCCTCCGGGGCGCCCTGGAGGCGGTCCATGCCGGCGTCCTCCCACTCCACGGAGATCGGCCCCTGGTAGCCGATGGAGCGCAGCATGCGGAAGACGTCCTCCCAGGGGACGTCGCCGTGCCCGGCGGAGACGAAGTCCCAGCCGCGCCGCGGGTCGCCCCAGGGCAGGTGGGAGCCGAGGCGGCCGTTGCGCCCGTCGAGCCGCTTGCGGGCCTCCTTGCAGTCCACGTGGTAGATCCGGTCGCGGAAGTCCCACAGGAAGCCGACCGGGTCGAGGTCCTGCCACACGAAGTGCGAAGGGTCGAAGTTGAGGCCGAAGGCGGGGCGGTGGTCGACGGCCCCCAGGGCCCGCTGGGTGGTCCAGTAGTCGTAGGCGATCTCGCTCGGGTGCACCTCGTGGGCGAAGCGCACGCCCTCGGCGTCGAAGACGTCCAGGATCGGGTTCCAGCGGGTCGCGAAGTCCTCGTAGCCGCGCTCGATCATGGACTCGGGCGCGGGCGGGAACATGGCGACCAGGTGCCAGATGGCGGAGCCGGTGAAGCCGATGACGGTGTCGACGCCGAAGCGGGCGGCCGCGCGGGCGGTGTCCTTCATCCGGGCCGCGGCCCGCTGCCGCACGCCCTCCGGGTCGCCGTCGCCCCACACGTCGGCGGGCAGGATGGCCTGGTGGCGCTCGTCGATGATGGCGTCGCACACCGCCTGGCCGACCAGATGGTTGGACACGGCCCAGCATTTCAGGCCGTACTTGTCGAGGAGCTGGTGGCGGGAGTCGACGTAGCCGGGGTCGGCGAGGGCCTTGTCGACCTCGAAGTGGTCGCCCCAGCAGGCGAGTTCGAGGCCGTCGTAGCCGAAGTCGCGGGCGAGCCGGCAGACCTCCTCGAGCGGCAGGTCGGCCCACTGGCCGGTAAAGAGCGTGAAGTTGCGCGGCATCTCGGGTTCCGTCCTCCTCAGGCGGCGATGGCGGAGATCGGTGTGTAGACGGAGTTCTTCTCGGCGCTCTCCTCCACCGCCGCCAGCACGCGCTGCACCTGCAGCCCGTCGGCGAAGGAGGGTTCGGGCGTACGGCCCTCGGCGACCGAGTGGACCAGGTCGCGGGCCTGGTGCACGAAGGTGTGCTCGTAGCCGAGTCCGTGGCCCGGCGGCCACCAGGCCTCCAGGTAGGGGTGGTCGGGTTCGGTGACCAGGACGCGGCGGAAGCCGGCGTGCGTGCCCGGCTCCGTGGCGTCGTGGTACTCCAGCTCGTTGAGCCGCTCCAGGTCGAAGGCGAGCGAGCCGCGCTCGCCGTTGAGCTCCAGGCGCAGGGCGTTCTTGCGGCCGGTGGCGTAGCGGGTGGCCTCGAAGGAGGCGAGGGCGCCGGAGGTGAAGCGGGCGGTGAACACGGCGGCGTCGTCGACGGTGACCTGCCCGGTGCCGGCGGCGGACACGGCGGCGAGGCCGCTGCTGGGCGCGGTGGGCAGCGGGCGTTCCTTCACGAACGTCTCGGTGAGCGCGGAGACGCCCGCGATGTGCTCGCCCGCCACGTACTGCGCCAGGTCGACGATGTGCGCCCCGAGGTCGCCGAGCGACCCGGAGCCCGCCTGCTCGCGGCGCAGCCGCCAGGTCAGCGGGAACTGCGGGTCGACGAGCCAGTCCTGAAGGTACGACACCCGCACGTGCCGCAGGGTGCCGATGCGGCCCTCGGCCACCATCCGCCGAGCCAGCGCGGTCGCGGGCACCCGGCGGTAGTTGAAGCCGACCATCGCCAACTGGCCGCGTCCGGCGGCCTCCTGGGCGGCGCGGGCCATCGTCTCCGCCTCGGCGACGGTGTTGGCGAGGGGCTTCTCGCACAGCACGTGCTTGCCGGCGGCGAGGGCGGCCAGCGCGATCTCGGCGTGGCTGTCGCCCGGGGTGCAGATGTCGACGAGGTCGACGTCGTCCCGTTCGACCAGCGCCCGCCAGTCGGTCTCGGTCGCCGCCCAGCCGTGCCGGCCGGCCGCCGCGCGCACGGCGTCGGCGTTCCGGCCGCAGATCACGGCCAGTTCGGGGCTCAGCGGCAGGTCGAAGACGCGGCCGGCGGTGCGCCACCCCTGGGAGTGGGCGGCGCCCATGAAGGCGTAGCCGACCATGCCGACGCGCAGCGGTGGCTTCCCCGTGTCCGCCCCTTCTGACGCTTGCGGCTGTGGCATGCGGATGTCCTCCTCGTCGTCGTGTCGGGCGGGGCGTGAGCCCCGCCCCCTCGGTGAGCCGGCCCCCTGGTGAGCCCCGCCCCTGCGGGCCGGGCCCCGCCCGGTGGACTGGTCAGGCCCGTGGGCCGGGGCCGGGGCGGGGGCCGGGGGCTCCCTACTTGAAACCGGTGGACATGTACTGGTCCACGTTCTCCTTGTCGACGACGGCCGAGTACAGGGTGAGCGACGCCGGGATCTCGAACTCGGCGAGACCGCTGACGCCCTTGCTCTGCCCGAGGGCGCGGGCCAGGTCGATCGCGGAGGCGGCCATCGTCGGCGGGTACAGGACGGTCGCCTTCAGCACGCCGCTGTCGGCCTTGATGGCCTGGAAGGCGGAGAGCGCGCCCGCCCCGCCGACCATCAGGAAGTCATCCCGGCCGGCCTGCTCGATGGCGCGCAGCGCGCCCACGCCCTGGTCGTCGTCGTGGTTCCACAGCGCGTCGAACTTGGACTGCGCCTGCAGCAGCTGGGCCATCTTGGCCTGCCCGGACTCCACGGTGAACTCGGCGGCCTGGCGGGCCACCTTCTTGATGTTCGGGTAGTTCTTCAGCGCGTCGTCGAAGCCCTGGGTGCGCTGCTTGGTCAGCTCCAGGTTGTCCAGGCCCGCGAGTTCGACGACACGGGCGTTCGACTTGCCCTTGAGCTTCTCGCCGATGTAGTGCCCGGCGTTCAGGCCCATGCCGTAGTTGTCGCCGCCGATCCAGCAGCGGTAGGCCTGCGGGGTGTTGAAGATGCGATCGAGGTTGACCACGGGGATCCCGGCCCGCATCGCCTTCAGACCGACCTGGGTGAGCGCCTTGCCGTCGGCCGGCAGGATCACCAGGACGTCGACCTTCTTGTTGATGAGGGTCTCGATCTGGCCGATCTGCTGGGCGGTGTCGTTGGAGCCCTCGGTGATCTCCAGGGTGACGTCCGAGTACTTCTCGGCGCGCTTCTTGGCGTTGTCGTTGATGGCGTTGAGCCAGCCGTGGTCCGCCTGCGGTCCGGCGAAGCCGATGGTGACCTGCTTGCCGGGCTTGTCGTCGGCGGCGGGCTGGTCGTTCGCGGCCGGTTCGTCCTTGTCGCTGGGCTCGTTGCTGGTGCACCCGGTGAGGAAGGCACCGGCGGACACGGCGGCGGCTCCGAAGAGAAGCCCTCTGCGGCTCGCGAAAGGCATGTGCTCTGGCATGGCGGTGAACCCTTTCCTCAGGGAGTGCTCGCGGTACGGCGCTGGACCAGCACGGCGGCGACGATGATCGCGCCCTTGGCGATCTGCTGGACGTCGGTCTGCAGGTTGTTCAGGGCGAAGATGTTCTGGATGGTGATGAAGATCAGGACGCCGAGGACCGAGCCGACGATGGTGCCGCGGCCCCCGGTGAGCAGGGTGCCGCCGATGATCGCGGCGGCGATGGCGTCGAGTTCGTAGAGGTTGCCGTTGGTGTTCTGACCGGAGCCGGAGAGGACGATCAGCAGGAAGGCCGCGATGCCGCAGCACAGCCCGGACAGCAAGTAGAGGTAGAGCCGCTGGCGGCGTACGTCGATGCCGGCGAGGCGGGCGGCCTCCGGGTTGCCGCCGACGGCGACGGTGCGGCGTCCGAAGGTGGTCCGGTTGAGCACCAGCCAGCCGATGACGGTGACCGCGGCGAACACCAGCACCAGCGGCGGGATGCCGAGCACGTAGGCGTCGCGCTCCCCGAGGTCGAGGACGCCGGGCACGGTGACGATCTGGGTGCGTCCGTCGGTGATCTGCAGGGCGAGACCGCGGGCGGAGGCGAGCATGGCGAGGGTGGCGATGAACGGGACCAGCCCGCCGTACGCGATGAGCACCCCGTTGACCAGGCCGCAGCCCATGCCGACCAGGACGGCCGTGAAGAGGATGCCGGCGAACCCGTACTCCTGGGTGGCGACGGTGGTCGCCCACACGGAGGCCAGGGCGACGATCGCGCCCACCGACAGGTCGATGCCGCCGGAGGTGATGACGAAGGTCATGCCGACGGTGACGACACCGATCACGGACGCCTGGGTGAGGACGAGTTGCAGATTGCGGGTGTCGAGGAACTCGTCCGGCTTGGTGATGCCGCCGATCAGGACGAGCACGGCGAGCACGCCGAGGAGCGACAGGGTGCGGACGTCGGCGCGGAACAACACGGCGCGCCAGGCGGGCGTTTCGCCGGCCGACGGCACCTTGGGGGTGCTGTCCCGCGGCGGGGAGACGGGCTGCGTCATGACGCCGGGCTTCCTTCCATGACCAGGTCGAGTACACGGTGTTCGTCGAGTTCGCGGGCGGGGGCGGTGTGCACGACGTGGCCCTCGCGCAGCACCAGGACGCGGTCGGCGAGGCCGAGGACCTCGGGGACCTCGCTGGAGACCAGCAGCACGGCGAGGCCCTCGTCGGCCAGTCGGCGGACCACCGCGTACAGTTCGGCGCGGGCGCCGACGTCGACGCCGCGGGTGGGTTCGTCGAGCAGCAGCACCTTGCAGCCGCGCAGCAGCCAGCGCGCGAGCACGGCTTTCTGCTGGTTGCCGCCGGACAGGGTGCGCACGGGCACGTTCGGGTTGTCGGGGCGCAGGGACAGCTCGCGTACCGCCGCGCGGGCCGCCCCGAACTCGGCGCCTCGGTCGATCCAGCCGGCGCGGGAGAAGCGGGACATGGAGGAGACCGACACATTGCGGGTGACGGACTCCAGCATCAGCAGTGCCTGCGCCTTGCGTTCCTCGGGGGCGAGCCCGACGCCTGCGCGCACGGCGGCGCGGACGCTGCCGGGCCGCAGGGGCTTGCCGTCGACGAGGACGCGCCCGATGTCGGGCTTCCGGGCGCCGTAGATCGTCTCCAGGATCTCCGAGCGCCCGGAGCCGACCAGTCCGGCGAGGCCGACGATCTCCCCGGGCCGCACCTGGAGGTCCAGCGGCTCGAACTCGCCCTGCCGGGAGAGCCCTTCGACGGTGAGCACGGGGGCGGCCTCGGGGACGGAGGCGGGCCGCTCGGGGAAGACGTACTCGACATTGCGGCCGGTCATCAGCGCGACGACCTCGCGGGTCGGCGTCGACTTGGCGGGCAGCCCGACGGCCACCGCCCGGCCGTCCTTGAGGACCGTCACCCGGTCGCCGATGCGGCGGATCTCCTCCAGCCGGTGCGAGATGTAGACGACGGCGACCCCGCCGGCGGTGAGGTCGCCGACGATGCGGAAGAGGTTGTCGACCTCGTCCGGGTCGAGGGCGGCGGACGGCTCGTCCATCACGATCAGCCGTACGTCGTGGGACAGCGCCCGCGCCATCGACACGATCTGCTGCTGCGCCGCCGACAACTCCCCCACCAGCCGGGCCGGATCGATCTCCGGGTGCCCGAGCCGCTTGAGCAGCTGCGCCGTGGACTCCCTGGCGGTCCGGCCGCGGACGACGAAGCCGGCGGTGGTGGGTTCGTGGCCGAGGTGGACGTTCTCGGCGACCGACATGTGCTCCACCAGGTCGAGTTCCTGGTAGATGGTGGCGATGCCGAGGCGCATGGCGGCGATCGGGGAGCGCAGCGTGACCTCCTCGCCGCGCCAGCGGATGGTGCCGGTGTCGGGCTGGTGGGCGCCGGCCAGCACCTTGATCAGGGTGGACTTGCCGGCGCCGTTCTGGCCGAGCAGGCAGTGCACCTCGCCGGCCTGGACGTCGAGGTCGACGCCGTCCAGGGCCCGGACTCCGGGGAACGACTTGGTGATGCCGGACATGCTGAGCAGCGGTGGTTCGGGTGCCATCAGGACTTCCCCTCGGCGGACGTGCGGGCCGGTGTCAGGGCGGGCTCGGGCCAACGTTGTCAGGGCAGGGTGGAGCGACAGAGGTGGTGTGGTGGATACGCGGTACTGCGGTGGTGCTGCGTGGGGCGCGGTACTGGCGGTGCTGCGGGCCCGCTTACGCGGGGGAGAACAGGTGGTCGCTGATGAGCCGGGCCGCGCCGATGACGCCGGCGGTGGGGCCCAGTTCACCGAGGACGATGGGCAGGTTGCCGGTCGCCAGCGGCAGCGACTGGCGGTAGACCTGGGTGCGGATCGCGGCGAGCAGGGTGTGGCCGAGGCCGGTCACCCCGCCCCCGATCACCACGAGACCGGGGTTGAAGAAGCTGACCAGGCCGGCGATGACCTGGCCGGTGCGGTTCCCGCCCTCGCGGATCAGGTCGAGGGCGGTGGCGTCGCCCGCGGCGGCCGCGGCGGCGACGTCGGCGGCGGTGAGGCCCTCGTTCGACTCCAGCCGTGAGGCGAGTTCGGCCGAGATGCCCTGCTGGGCGGCCTCCGTCGCGTCCCGGGCGAGTGCCGCGCCGGAGAAGTGGGCCTCCAGGCAGCCCCGGTTGCCGCAGGCGCAGGGGCGGCCGTCGGGCACGGCCTGGATGTGCCCGATGTCGCCGGCGCTGCCCGTCGTACCGCGGTAGACCTCACCGCCGACGACGATGCCGCAGCCGATGCCGGTGCCGATCTTGACGCAGAGGAAGTCGGCGACGCTGCGGGCGACGCCCGCGTGCTGCTCCCCCATCGCCATCAGGTTCACGTCGTTGTCGACCATCACCGGGCAGCCGAGGTCCTGGCTGAGCGCCTCCCGCACGGGGAAGCCGTCCCAGCCGGGCATGATCGGCGGGGCCACCGGGATGCCCTCGGGGAAGCGGACCGGTCCTGGGACGCCGATGCCGGCGCCGTCGAACCCCTCCGCGAGCCCCGAGGCCTTGAGCTTGGCGGCCATGGACAGCACCTGCTCGAAGACCGCGACCGGTCCCTCGCGGACGTCCATGGGCTGGTTGATGTGGCCGAGGATCTCCAGTTCGGCGTTGGTGACGGCGACGTCGACCGAGGTCGCGCCGATGTCGACGCCGAGGAACCGCAGGTGCGGGTTGAGGCGGATGTTGTGGGACCGCCGGCCGCCGCGCGAGGCGGCGAGTCCGTCGGCCACGACCAGTTCCGTCTCCAGCAGCCGGTCCACCTCCACGGCCAGTTTCGACCGGGAGAGGTCGACCTGGTCGCCCAGCTGGGCACGGGAGTTGGGGCCGCCGTCGCGCAACAGCTTCAGCAGGCGGGCCTGATGGGCGTTCGCGGGTCGCGCCGTCATTCGTCTCACGAGCCCCTCCCCGCCTCGATCGGCCTGTGTACGCCGGGTTCCGGCCACCTGCGTGGCGCTTGCTTTCGGAGGGAACGTAGCAGCGGCTGCCCGGGGTGGGAAGAAGTCTCGCAGGAATTGCCCCCGACTTTTTCCACTCACAGGACAAAGACCGGGCCCGGCGCTCCTGACCCCGCGCGTTTCGGGCCCTTGCCGGGCTCAGGGGCAGCGCACGACCTGCCCCGCGTACGACAGGTTGCCGCCGAAGCCGAACAGCAGCACCGGGTCGCCGCTCGACAGTTCACCGCGCTCGACCAGCTTGGAGAAGGCGAGCGGGACGGACGCGGCCGAGGTGTTGCCGGAGTCGGTGACATCGCGGGCGACGACGGCGTTGACCGCGCCCAGCTTGGCCGCGAGCGGTTCGATGATCCGCAGGTTCGCCTGGTGCAGCACCACCCCGGCGAGCTCCTCCGGGGCCAGCCCGGCCTTCTCGCAGGCCTGACGGGCGATGGACGGCAGCCGGGTGGTGGCCCAGCGGTAGACGCTCTGTCCCTCCTGTGCGAACCGCGGCGGCGTGCCCTCGATCCGCACCGCGTGCCCCATCTCGGGCACCGAACCCCACAGCACGGGCCCGATGCCCGCCTCCTCGGCGGCCTCCACTACGGCGGCGCCCGCGCCGTCGCCGACCAGCACGCAGGTGGTGCGGTCGGTCCAGTCCGTCACGTCGGACATCTTGTCGGCGCCGACCACCAGCGCGCGGTGCGCCGCACCGGCCCGCACGGCGTGGTCCGCGGTCGCCAGGGCGTGGGTGAAGCCCGCGCACACCACGTTCACGTCGAGCGCGGCGGGCCCGGGGATGCCGAGGCGGGCCGCGACGCGGGCGGCCATGTTGGGCGAGCGGTCGATCGCCGTGGAGGTGGCGACCACGACGAGGTCGATGTCGGCGGGGGTGCGGCCGGCCGCCGCCAGCGCCTTGGCGGCGGCGTGCGCGGCCAGTTCGTCGACCGGCTCGTCGGGGCCGGCGATGTGGCGGGTGCGGATGCCCACGCGGCTCGTGATCCACGCGTCGCTGGTGTCGACCAGGCCCGCGAGCTCCTCGTTGGTGAGGACCCGGGCGGGCTGGTAGTGGCCGACGGCGGCGATGCGCGAGCCGATCATGGATGGTCCCCCTCGTGGGTCGGTAGCGGGATGCACCAGTCTGATCAGTGACTCACGGGTACGAGGGCAGGTGAAGCGACAGGAATCGGGTGCCTTGCTTGTCGGCTTCCCTCAGGTCCGCTCGGGGACAATGAGCTGCATGGGACGAGTGACGGAACGACGTAAGGTGATCCGGGTCCGGGACGGGGTGGTCTCCGGCCGTCCGGACACGCTCGTCGCCGAGGAGCCCCTGGAGATCCGGCTGAACGGCCGGCCGCTGGCGGTCACCATGCGCACGCCGGGCGACGACTTCGCGCTGGCCGCCGGTTTCCTGGTCAGCGAGGGCGTGCTGGCGGAGGCGTCCGAGCTGCGGAACATCGTGTACTGCGCGGGCGCGACGGCCGACGGCACGAACACATACAACGTGGTCGACGTGCAGACCGCCCCGGGCGTGGCGATCCCCGACCTCACCCTGGAACGCAACGTCTACACCACGTCCTCCTGCGGTCTGTGCGGCAAGGCGAGCCTGGACGCGGTCCGTACGACGGCCCGCTGGCCGATCGCCGACACGCCCCCGCTCCGTCTGACCCCCGAGCTGCTGTCCGGCCTGCCCGACCGGCTGCGCGCGTCCCAGCGCGTCTTCGACCGGACCGGTGGTCTCCACGCGGCGGCCCTCTTCGCCGAGGACGGCGAGCTGCTGGACGTACGGGAGGACGTGGGCCGGCACAACGCGGTCGACAAGCTGATCGGCCGCGCGCTGCAGTCGGGCGGCCTGCCGCTGTCACGCACGGTCCTGATGGTCTCCGGGCGGGCCTCCTTCGAGCTGGCGCAGAAGGCGGTGATGGCGGGCATCCCCGTCCTGGCCGCCGTCTCGGCCCCGTCGTCCCTGGCCGTCGACCTGGCCGCGGAGACGGGCCTGACCCTGGTGGGCTTCCTGCGCGGCACCTCCATGAACATCTACGCGGGCGAACACCGCGTCGCCCTGCACCCGACGGCCGCCGCCCAGGGCTGACCACTACGGGGAGTCCCCGGACTCAACGCCCCATGGACCACGGCCGTATCGGGCACTAACGTCGCGGAGCGTGTCCGATGACGTGGTGCGCGTACGGCGGCGGACGGGGGCCGGGATCGGGCTGGTGCTGGCCCTGGTCCTCGGTGCCGTGCTGCTCGACGGCCTGCCGGGGGACGACGACCGGCGGCGGGGGGCCGGTGACTGCGCGCCGCGCACCGTCGCCTCCTGGGCCGCCGACGACGCCCTCACCGGTGAGTTCGCCCGCTACGGCGACGACGACGCACGCGCCGACGACTGGACCGGCGGCGACGGCACCCACTCCGTGCGGCTGCCCGACGGCCGGCTGCTGTGGCTGTTCTCGGACACCTACCTGGGCCGGGTGCACCGCCCGCCCAATCCCGTCGGGGAGGCGTACGCCTGGCGGGACACCACCGCCCCGCTCGTGCGCAACTCGGCCGTGCTGATGCGCGACGGCCGCCTGGAGGGCACCCTGCCCGCCCCGCTGTTCCCCGACCCGGCGCCGAACCAGTGGCGCTGGCCGGTCGCCGCCCGCGTCGAGCCCCGCTCCCCCGGCTCCGCCGAGCAGGTCGTCCGGGTCCTGCTGTGGGTGCGTACGGCAGGACAGGCGCCGTGGGTCTACGGCGTGCCCACCGCCACCGAGGTCGCCACCCTCTCCCTGCCGGACCTGCGCGTGGAGTCGATCGCGAAGGTGCTCGGCCAGGAGCAGGAGACCGACCTCTCCCGGCGCGTGCTGTTCGGCACCACCCTCGTCGAGGAGGACGGCTGGACGTACGTCTTCGGCGGCGACGACGGCAGACCGGCGGCCCGGCCCGCCTCGCACGCGTACGTGGCCCGCGTCCCGGAGGGCGCCCTCGGCGACCCCGGCGCCTGGGAGTACTGGAACGGATCGGGGTGGCAGACCCGCGCCCGTCCGCGCCCGGTGCTCGGCGACGGGCGGCGCACCGGTGTGGGCAGCGCCTTCTCGGTGGTGCGCCAGGACGGCACGTACGTGCTGTTCACCATGGCCGCGGGAGCGAAGGGGCTGACCACGGTGGCGTCGTACTGGTCCTGCTCGCCGACCGGGCCGTGGCACGGGCCGACCGCCGAGTTCACCCCCGCGCTGCCGCAGGGCGGCACCGCCGCCTACAACCCGCAGACGCACCCCGAGCTCAGCGACGACGGGCGCGTGGTCCTCAGCTACGACGTGAACTGGCTGGAGTCGGCCGGCGCGGCGGTGATGCTCAGCCGGAACGTGTCGCTGTACCGGCCCCGGTTCGTGACGATCCGGCTCGGCCCCGATCGGTGACCGGCCCGGCGACAGGCTCGGTGACCGGCCCCGCGTGCACGGGCCCCGCGTCGCGCGAGCGGCGTTTCGCGATCACCGCGCACACCATCAGCTGCATCTGGTGGAAGAGCATCAGCGGCAGCACCGCCATCGAGGCCTGCGCCCCGAACAGCACGCTCGCCATGGGCAGCCCGGCGGCCAGCGACTTCTTGGAGCCCGCGAACTGGATCGCGATGCGGTCCGCGCGCCCGAAGCCGAGCGCCTTCGCGCCGTACCAGCTCAGCAGCAGCATCACCGCCAGCAGCACCGCCTCGACGGCGAGCAGGGCACCGAGCCGGGCCGCGCTCACCCGGTGCCAGATGCCCTGGACCATGCCCGCGCTGAACGCGGTGTAGACGACCAGCAGGATCGAGCCCCGGTCGACCAGCCCCAGCGCCTTGCGGTGCCGGGCGACGAGGGAGCCGATCCAGCGCCGCAGCAGCTGCCCGGCGAGGAACGGCACCAGCAGCTGCGCGACGATCCTGACGACCGAGTCGGCCGAGAACCCCGCCCCGCTGCCGCCGAGCAGCGCCGCCGCGAGCAGCGGGGTGAGGACGATGCCGGCGAGCGAGGAGAAGGAGCCCGCGCAGATCGCCGCGGGCACATTGCCGCGGGCGATCGAGGTGAAGGCGATCGACGACTGGATGGTGGACGGCACCAGGGTGAGGAACAGCAGGCCCTGGTAGAGGGGGTCGGTCAGCAGCACCGGGACGAACCCCCGGGCGGCCAGTCCCAGCAGCGGGAAGACGACGAAGGTGCAGGCCAGCACCGTGACGTGGAGCCGCCAGTGCTTCAGCCCGTCGAGCGCCTCGCGGGTGGAGAGCCGGGCGCCGTAGAGGAAGAACAGCAGGGCGACGGCGGCGGTGGAGGCACCGGAGGCGAGCTCGGCACCGGTGCCGCGGGCCGGGAGCAGCGCGGCGAGACCGACCGTGGCGAGCAGGAGCAGGACGTACGGGTCGAGGGGTATCCGGCTCGGCAGAGTCCGTATCCGGCTCGGCAGGCGCAGGCGTGTCACAGCCCCCATGGTGATCGCCGAGCGGGCGATCGGGAAACCCGTACACCGCTCTCACTGTCATCACGTTCCCCGATGAGCAGGCGTAGCCTGGCGCTCGTGTACGACCCGATCCACCTGCGCACCTTCCTCTCCGTGGCGCAGACGCTGAGCTTCACGCAGGCCGCCCGGCGGCTGGGGCTGCGCCAGTCGACGGTGAGCCAGCATGTGCGGCGGCTGGAGGACGCGACCGGGCGGCAGCTGTTCACCCGGGACACCCACTCGGTGGAGCTGACCGAGGACGGCGAGGCGATGCTCGGCTTCGCGCGCCGGATCCTGGAGGTGCACGAGCAGGCGGCGCAGTTCTTCGGCGGCACCCGGCTGCGCGGCCGGCTCCGCTTCGGCGCCTCGGAGGACTTCGTGCTGACCCGGCTGCCGGAGATCCTGCAGCGGTTCCGCCGCGAGCATCCGGAGGTCGATCTGGAGCTGACGGTCGAGCTGTCGGGCACCCTGCACGAGCAGCTGGCCGCGGGCCGGCTCGACCTGGTGCTGGCCAAGCGGCGGCCGGAGGATCCGCGCGGTGAGCTGGTGTGGCACGACGAGCTGGTGTGGATCGGCGCGCCCGGGCTGCGCCTTGATCCGCACCGCCCGGTGCCGCTGATCGTCTATCCGCCGCCGGGCATCACCCGCGAGCTGGCGCTGCGGGCGCTGGAGCGGCAGGGCCGGCCGTGGCGCATCGTGTGCACCAGCGGCAGCCTGAACGGTCTGCTCGCGGCGGCGCGGGCGGGGCT
>NZ_JAOCQE010000125.1 GCF_025290915.1 Streptomyces sp. 15-116A
CCGCCTCCGTCCACCTCCCCCACGCGAGACCGGCGCCCCAAGCGTGCTGCCGCTCGTCTCACCAACTCCTCGTCCACATCCGGCTCGTGGGTCGCCCGGAGGGCCGCCGCCGTGGTCAGTAACACGTCGGCCTGGGCGGGGTGTACGGCGGTCAGGTGGCCGCCCACCACCGTCGTGAGGATCTCCGTGTCGGCCAGGGGACGCGGCAGCGGGGCGTGGCCGGTGAGCTGGGCCGGGGTCAGGCGGTGGGTCACGGCCAGCAGCAACGCGGGGTTGCCCGCCGCTTCCCGCACCAACTCGTCGCGGACCCCGGGGTCGACCGCCCCGTCGGTCACCTCGTCGAGGAGGCGGAACGCCTCGCCGGTGTCGAGCGGGCCGAGGCGCAGCACCGGCAGGCCTTCGAACTCCCGGTCGACCGGCCGGTGCCCCGGCACGGTCAGCAGCAACCCCAGACCTCCAGGCGCCGCATGCATCCCACGCGCCGCCTCCCCCAGCGCGGCCCGCGATGCGGCGTCCCAGAGGTGGGCGTCGTCCACGCACACCAGGAGGGGTGACCCGGCGGCCGCCGCCCGCAGCGCGTCGAGGAGCGCCTCGCCCTCCGTACCGTCGCCGCGGACGTGGACGGAGCCACCGGCGGCGCGCAGCAGGGTGTGCAGGCCGCTGTACGGCTGGAGGGTGCCTGCCGGATCGGCCCGGACGAGTCGAACCGGTCCGGCAGAGAAGGAGCGCGCGGCGGACGCGAGGAACTCGGTACGGCCGCAGCCCGGTTCGCCGGTCACCACACGCACGCCGCCATCGGCGCGCAGCCCGTCCAGCAGCTCGGCGAGCGCCTGCCGCCGTGCAGCCGCGCGGTACGCGAGCGGTACGGTTCCCGGGGTCGTCTGTCCGGTCATTCCCGCGACGTTACTTACGCGTAACGCAAGGTGGAAGGTGCGCGTCCACGCGTCGAACAAGCTTCAACCACCGTTCCACCAGGGCGTTTTCGGCCCCGCCACGGCCCGCGGAGTGTGCCGCCTCCCAACGCGGGCCGCGCGCGGCGGTGCACGCGCACAAGCGCCGGTGGCGGCCCGCACCGTGCGCGGACCGCCACCGTCTCCCCCGGAGGGGCAGGTATGTCAGGAGGTGTGCGGGCAGTTGCCCCGCGACTCCTCGATGGTCAGGCTGGGCCGCGGCAGCGGGCACAGGAACTGCTCGTAGCGGGTGTCGTTGTCGATGAACCGCTTCAGCCAGGAAATGCTGTACTTCGCGATCGTCGTGTTCGACGTGTTGGGCGTGAAGTGCGTGGCGCTGTTCAGTTCGATGTACGCCCGGTCCAGCGAGGACGGCAGCCCGCTGTAGAACGGCTCGGAGTGGCTGGAGACGGGCGCGATCGTGTCGCCGTCGGCGCCGAAGATCAGCGTGGGGGTCCGCAGTTCGGGCCAGGTCTTGTCGAGGTTCCACGGGGTCAGCGGGATCGCCGCCTGGAGGGAGGGCCGGTCCTTGGCGGCCTCGAGGCTGCCGCCGCCGCCCATGGAGTGGCCCATCACGCCGAGCCGGCTGCTGTCGACCCGGCTGCGGACCGAGCTGCGCTGGGTCAGGTAGTCCAGCGCGGCCAGCAGCTGGTCACCGCGCGAGGCGGGCTGGTCGAGCGTGGTGTTGGTGTCGATGGTGAAGACGACGAAGCCCTGGGAGGCCAGCCGCGGTCCCAGCCAGGCGATCGACGACTCGTAGGCGGTGTAGCCGGGTGAGATGGCGACCGCGCCGAAGGTGCCGTCGGCGGTGCTGGTCGGGTAGTAGATGGTGCCGCCGCCGAAGCCGCTGACGGACAGCGAGGAGACGGAGACCTGCGACACGGCGTACGGGCCGCGCGACGCCTCGATGCTGGACTCGGTCGGCGCCGGACCACGCTCGTAGGGGTTGTCGGCGGCCTGGGCGCCGGGCCCGGTGAGGGTGGTGAGACCGACCACGGCCGCGGTGAGAGCGGTGGCGAATCCGGCGAGCCTGCCGGTCGGCCTGCGCCGGACGTGACGGCGCGGGAGCGGGGCGTCGGCCTGGTCGCTGCTGCTGTGGGGGTGCTGCTGCACGACGAGTGGTCCTCTCTGTGGCGGCGGGCCGCCCGCCGGCCGGGGCACGGGGGTACGACGCGGGACGCGTCCGTGCGCCGGCCGGGGGCGCCGCCGATGGGCTGGCCGTGCCACTGTCGGAGAGGAGGGTGTGACCGGGGATCGGCAATCTCACCGGTCTCGTCGCGCGGCGGGCCGGGCCGCGGCGGGCGTGGGGGACCGCATGCCGGAGGAATGCGGGGGTATAGGAGGTTGGCGGTCACCGTCGGAGTCGGCGCCGACGGTGACCGTCGGGAGCCGAGGCGAGCGCCGCGATCACGCCGCGTCGTACACGTGCGCCCGGCCGCCGACCCACTTCACCCACGCCGGGTCGTCCA
The DNA here is from genome assembly GCF_025290915.1 of Streptomyces sp. 15-116A. Taxonomy (GTDB): domain Bacteria; phylum Actinomycetota; class Actinomycetes; order Streptomycetales; family Streptomycetaceae; genus Streptomyces. The sequence continues at coordinate 2,420 of NZ_JAOCQE010000125.1, forward strand.
GCAGCCGCTCCCCCTCCGGCAGCCCCGCGCGCCGCAGGAACTCGACCACGTCCCGGTCGGAGTTCGCGAGCCCGACGATCTCGCCGCGCACCGTCACCCGTCGTCCGCCCGTGCCGAGCGGCGGGTGTACCACGATCGGCGCCTTCGTCGTCACGTCTCCAGCATCCGGCCCGGCCCGCCGATGTGCCACCCCATGGACGATGTCACCCGCATGGCCGTCCCGGCAGGCCGTCCGGGACGGGGCCGTGCTCAGATGGAAGCGGCCTCCATGCCTACCCGGAGGGAGCTGGGAATGCACGAGATGTGGTGCGGTGCAGACACTTCGGGAGAGCCGGTGTGGCATGTCCTGACCACGGACAGGACGACCACGCTGTGCGGAGTGGAGAAGGAGGATGAGGAGTCCCGTCGGCGCCACGCGACCGACCGGCACTGCTTCCCCTGTATGAAGTCGTTCCAGGCGGTGATGGAGTCCTCCCGCTGAGGGCTCCTGAGGCACCGGGCCGGCCGATCACGCGCCGGCTCAGTGGCAGCAACCGTCCTCGTCCCGAGAGTTCGCGGGGTGCTGACCGTGGCCGGCGTCGAGCCGGCAGAAGCAGGAACGGTCGATCGGCACGTCCGCGAGGGCGGTGGCCCGGGTGAGCTGCTGGGCCACGATCGCCGCCTCCCCGTGCCTGCCGCCGCGCACCAGGCACTCGTGGAACCCGTGCAACGCCCAGACGTTCCCCGGGTGTTGCAGGGGGCGGGGCAGTGTCGCGTCGAGACCGAGGTCCGCGCGGTAGACCGCCTCGGCCTCGGCCACGCGGCCCTGCTCCAGCAGGAGCGCGCCCAGCGCGTGCCGGGTGGGCTGCATCCAGCCCCAGGGCTCGTCGTAGGGAAGGTTGTCGTCGAGTTCGACGGCCCGCTCCAGCGCGGCGAAGGCCGCCTCGAAGTCGCCCCTGCGGTAGTCGAGTTCGCCGTCCAGCATGGCCGACGCGACGGCGAGGATGTCCCGGCAGGTGTTGTTGAACAGCATGCGCGACTCCGGGACCCTCTCGACCGCCGAGCGGAACTCCTGCCGTTCGGCCTCGGCCCTGTCGACGGCGCCGGTCGCGGAGAGGGCGACGCCGCGGGCGTAGTGGAGCATCGCTGTGGTGACGGAGTACAGCTCGGGGTCGTCGGGGAAGGGCAGCGCCAGGATGTCGTCCCAGCGTCCGAAGCGGATCAGGACGTGGACGCGCATCGCAAGGAAGCCTTCGAGCCAGTCGGCCATCGGGGGGCTCTGCACCCGCAGCAGCTTCTCGGGGATGGCCGCCTCGAGCTGCGCGGCGGCGTCGAGGGCCACCTGCGAGGCGCCCAGGAACATGGCGCCGTAGATCTTGAAGTGGATGTTGTGGGCCCGGTAGAGGGTGTAGAAGTTCATGGCGCCGGCGCGCTGGAGGTACTTCTCGTCGGCGGCGATCGCCCGGGTGTTGTCCGAGACGACGCGCCGGTAGTCGCCGCACAGCACCTCCAGGTGCGAGGGCATGTGGTGCAGGTGCCCGGCGTCGGGGACGGCTCCGCGCAGCCGGTCGGCGACGGTGAGCGCCGCTTCCGGCGTGGGGGACATCTCCATCAGGTGGATGTAGAGGTGCAGGACGCCGGGGTGGGCGGCGCCGGCCTCGGTGGCAAGGGCCCGGTCGAGGACGGCCTTGGCCTCGATCGTGCGGGCGCCCTCGGCGGGGCGGCCGGTGGGCAGGTCCCACAGCTGCCAGGGGGTGAGGTTCATGGCCGCGTCGGCGCACAGCGTGGCCACGTCGAGGTCGTCGGGGGCGCCGTCGTACACGGCGCGCATGGCGTCCGCGTACGGCTCGTTCCACACCGAGCAGTCGGGTACGGCCTCGGCCTGCGGGTAGCGGGCGCGCAGGGCGCCGATGAGGGCCCGTTCGACCGGGGTGGCGCGGGCGGCCTTCTCGTGCGCGCGCTCCACCGCGGTGTGGGTGCGCTCGACGGTGCGGACGAGTTCGTCGCCGTCGAAGGCCTCCCAGGGCTTGTTGTAGTTGGGGCCGAGGGCGTAGGCGATGCCCCAGTACGCCATGGCGCAGTCCGGGTCGGCCGCGGCGGCGCGCTCGAAGCAGGCGACGGCCTCCTCGTGGTGGAACGCGTAGGTCCACAGCAGTCCGCGGTCGAACCAGCGCTGGGCCGTCGCGGAGGTGGTGGTCACGGGTCGGCTGTAGGTGCCGAGGTCGTAGGGGTAGTTGTCGTCCGAGTCATGCATGGCGCCATCCCGGGAAGCGGCTCGATCGGCCCACCGTCCCGCCCGGCGCGGCACACCGGAGGGACGAATCCGACCATAGCGGGGTACGGGGTGGCCGCGCAGGCGACCGGGCCGCCGGTCAGGCGCTGGTGAGGAGCTGCGGGGAGAGCACCTGGATCATGGTGTTTGGTCCAGCGCATCTGGCGCAGGGTCCGCGGGTGGCAGGAGGACACCAGGGCGAGCAGCCGCTCGTCGCGGGTGGCCTGGGCCGCCTGGGCGAGCATCTCCCAGTGCAGGGAGTTGCGGGCGGCGGCCAGGTGCAGGTCCCGCAGGTCGTGCAGCAGGAGCAGGCCCGTCTCAGGGCGGCGGCCCAGGGCCTCGGACGCCTTCTCGCGCAGGGCGTTGAGCGCGGCGGACGCAGGATGGTCGCGCGGGCCGGGCAGGTCGAGGCCGTGATCGCGGCCGGCCTCGGCGAGCCGCTCGGTGTGTTCCCGGGACCAGTGCGCGACGTCGATGGCGACGTGGTGGAACTCGTGCTCGGCGCGGTGGCGGGCCGCCGCGGCCGGCAGGTCGTGCTCCAGACCGCGTTCGTCGCCGTGCAGGGCGCGCAGGGTCCGGGCACCCCAGGGGTCGGCGATCCGGTCTGCCGGGCTGGGCACGCTGCGACCTCCCGTGCGGGAACGACTGTGCCCGGCGAGCACCCCGCCCCCAGCGGTCGATGCGGCACCGTGAGTGACGACCACGGCACGCACGGACACCGGCGGTGACGGGCGCGTCGTTCGTCGGGGGCTTGTTCGCCGACGGGCTGGCACGCCGCGTACGCGCCTCCCTAGGATGTAATCCCTGTCCAGCCAGTCCAGTTGGCGCGGTACTCCGCAGGGGGAACGATGCACAGTGGTAAGCAGCTGTCCACCGAGATCGACGCAACGGTGCCGACGGCGGCGCGCATGTACGACTACTACCTGGGCGGCAAGGACAACTACGCGGCCGACCGCGCGGCGGTCGAGGAGCTCGACAAGGTCGTGCCCAGCACGCGCCGTCTCGCGCTGAACAACCGGCGTTTCCTCCAGCGGGTGGTGCGCACGCTCGCGCAGGAGTACGGAATCCGCCAGTTCCTGGACCACGGCTCCGGTCTGCCCACCCAGGAGAACGTGCACCAGGTCGCCCAGCGGATCGATCCGAGCACGCATGTGGTGTACGTCGACAACGACCCGATGGTGCTGGTGCACGGCCGGGCCCTGCTGGAGCAGGACGAGCGCACGGCCGTCATCCACGCCGACATGCGCTCCACCGACGAGATCTTCTCCCACCCGGAGACCCAGCGCCTGATCGACTTCTCGCAGCCGGTGTGCGTGCTGTTCAACTCGGTGTTCCACTGCATCCCGGACAGCGACACGGACGGCCCGCTCGCGGTGGCCCGCCGGGTGCGCGAACGGCTCGCTCCCGGCAGCTTCATGGTGATGTGCCAGCTGGTCAGCGACGACCCGAAGGTCCGTGAGTTCGTCACGAACTTCATGGACCAGGTGACCCAGGGGCACTGGGGCCGGGTCCGCGAGGAGAAGGACGTGGAGGCGTACTTCGAGGGTCTGGAGATCCTGGAGCCGGGCCTGGTGGAGGTCTCGACCTGGCGTCCGGACACCGAGGTGGCGCCCCGTCAGCTCACCGACGAGTGGATCGAGTTCGGCGGCGTCGGCCGCGTGCCGTAGCCGGACCCCCGACGCAACGACGCCCCTCGCCGGACCACGCGGGTCCGTCGAGGGGCGTCGCGCACGAGCGGGTGTCCCTTACGATGCCGGTCTCCTACGACGCCGGATAGCGCTGTTCCATCGTGCTGCGCAGCAGTTCGAGCGACTCACGGGGCTTGAGGGCCTCGTCGGCGAGCCGGTCCAGCGCGATCCGGTACTCCTCCGTCTCGTCGCGGTCCTCAAGGAAGTTGGCGCTCCTGATGTGCTCCAGGTAGACCACGTCGGGCAGATCGAGACCGCCGAAGCGCAGATACGTCACCGGGATGGCCGGAGCCGACGCGTTGGTCACGCTCAGCGGCACGATCTGCACGGTGACGTTGGGGCGTTCGGCCATCGTCACGAGGTGCTGGAGCTGCTCGCGCATCACCTCGGGGCTGCCCAGCACCCGCAGCAGGACGGACTCGTCGATGATCGCCCACAGTTGAGGGGCGCCCGCCCGCGACAGCAGTTCGGCACGCCGCATGCGCAGTTCGACGCGGCGCTGCACCTCGCCGGCCGGGGCGTTGGGCAGGCCGCGTTCGACCACGGCGCGGGTGTAGGCGGCGGTCTGCAACAGGCCCGGCACGTACTGGATCTCGAAGGTACGGATGGTGGCGGCGGCCTCCTGCAGCCCCACCAGGCGGTCGAACCACTCGGGCATCAGCCGCTTGTCGTATCGCTGCCACCAGCCCGGTTCACCGGCCCGCTGGAGCAGCTTGAGCAGCACCGACGCCTCGTAGTCGTCCGTGCCGTAGAGCTGGAGCAGCTTGCGCACGTCCGCCTCGGTCGGCGGGCGGCGGCCCTTACCCGACTCGATGCGGGACAACTTCGCCGCGCTGAAACCGACGGCGCGTGCCGCCTGGTCCTGGGCCAGACCGGCATCCTCACGGAAGCCTGCGAGCTGCACTCCGACCAGCATCTTCAGCAGGGTCGGAGCCGGCTCTGGCCTGTCCAGATAGGGTTCCAGACGGGAGATGCGATGCGACGACGCGGCGGACATCCTGACTCCCAGCAGACCGGCACAAGGGCGATTTACACTATCGCACCTCATCCCGCCGCACCGCATCACCCGCAGAAGCCTTACGGAAGTGAGGAGTTGCCCTCCGCTCCCTGGGCGCCGACCCCGAGGCGGGGTTCGCGCCGCCGGGCCCCGGAGCGCCCGCGGCTCACACCAGGTGGTCGAACTCGCCGTCCTTGGCGCCGGCCAGGAACGCGGCCAGTTCCGCGGCCGTGTAGACCAGCGCGGGCCCGTCAGGATCACGGGAGTTGCGCAGCGCGACGGCGCCGCCGGTCAGCGGGGCCACCTCCACGCAGTTGCCCTCGGCGTTGCTGTGCCGGCTTTTGATCCAGCGGACGTCCAGCTGGCTCGCCCGCACTCCGTTCCGCACTCCTGGCACCGCTGTCTCCTTGCTGTTCGTACGCGCCCGGCCGAAAAAAACCCACGCAATTTCTCGTGCAATTGCACGCGGACGCTGTCAGCGTGGATAATAACGGGGGCGTCAACCCCCTTGTTGGCGCCCAGACCTGACGTCGCATCGGGGAGATGACGTGTCATCACCTGCGCATCCCGTGCTCCGCCCGCCCGGCGTGGCGGTACGCTCGGAGCCGTGGACGGCCGGGGCCGCGACACGCGCGGCGGGGTTGCGCATCGAGTGCAGCCGGGAGGGCCTCGCGCGGGCCCGCTCCTTCACCCGGGAGACCCTGCGGACCTGGTCGCTCGGCCACCGCTGCGACGACGCCACCCTCGTGATCTCGGAGCTCGCCGCCAACGCCGCGACCCACGCGGCAGTGTGGGGCGCGGGTGCGTCCGACGTCCGGCTCGGTCTCCGGCTGGACCCGGGGCACCTGCTGCTGACCGTCTCCGACCCCGACGACCGTCCGCCCGTGCACACCCCCGCCTCCACCCTGGAGCAGCACGGCCGGGGCCTGGGCATCGTCGACGCCCTCAGCGAGGCGTGGGGCTGGACCCCCACCCCGCCGGCGGGCAAGACGGTCTGGGCCCGGTTGTCGACCCGCCCGACGCACCCGCCCACCTGACACGACTGCCGCGGAAAGGCATCCAGCCATGCGCAGCGCTTCGACGGAACAGCCGAGCAGCGAGCGCCCTGTGCGCCACACGTCCCCCACCGGAGTGGCACGGACCACGCCCCTCACGGCACTGTCCCGAGTGCCGTGGGCGGACATCCAGGACTCCACCGGATCGGCGGCTGCGATCCCCCTGCTGCTCAACGGCATCGCCTGGGGCGACGCCGAGACCGCCCGGGCCGCCCTGGAGGATCTTCGCCGGCGGATCTGCCAGTACGGCTTCGTCGTGGAGCAGGCGACGGCGGCCACCGTTCCCTTCCTCTGGGAGCTGGCGCAGCTTCCGCATGTCACCTGCCGCGCCCAGATCATCCAGCTGCTGCGGGCCATCGCGGACGCCCGCCAGTGGGAGAGCACCGCCGCCGCGTATCCCAAGCTGCTCAATCACCGCGAGAACCCGGTGGCGTGGGAGCGCGCGGCTCGCCAGGCGGTACGGGCCCGCGCCGACGACCTGAACCGGCTCCTCGACGAGCCGGACACCGAGATCGCCCGCGCCTCGACAGAACTGGCCCACGCACTGTCCCGCTGACCCCACCGGGCACCCGACCCGGACCGACCACTCACCAGAGGCGCGCGGATTCGGGGGACGAGCCGCGCGCAGGGGGGAGGGTCGCGCGCGGCCGCCTGGGGGTCGGCCGCGCGCGACCCACCGACCACGCCCCCGGAACACGCACCCCGGGACCACTGCCTCGAACACCGCGCCCCGAGTACGCGGGCCCCGGGAACCCCGCCCCACGAACCACGGCCCTGGAGACCGCGCCCCGAGAACCACGGTCCCGGAACCCCCGAACCACGCACTACAACCCTGGAAACCGCGACCCGAGAACCACGGCCCCGGAACCCCCGAACCACGCACTACGACCCTGGAAACCACGGCCCGACGACCACGGTCCGGCTGCCGCAACCCGCAGCCCCGGAAACCGCGATCCACGAACCCCGGCCCCGGAGGCCGCGCCGCGCCCAGGGACCGCTGTCTCGGGTCCCCTTGTCCCCGACCCCTGCTCCGGCGGCGCGGGACGCGGCCCGTGGGGGTGGTGGCTCTCGCCTCGGGTGGCGGGGCAGTGTAGACATGGCACATGGTCCGACTCATGGGTCGATCCACGGACCGGCCGCCTCTGCGGCCCGTGGCGGCGGCGTCCGCGCGGGGGGAGCGGGGTGGTGGGCGGCGGTGGCGTCCGGTGGCGGGGCTGCGGTCGGTGCTGAGCGGGCGCAGCGTCGCCGGACAGGTGTTCGTGCTGCATGTGGTGATCGTGGTGCTGCTGGTCGCGGCCGCCGTCGTCGCGCTGGTGCTGCAAGTGCGGCGGGACAGCACCCAGGAGGCCCGCAACCGTTCCCTGGCCGTCGCGGAGACCTTCGCCAACTCGCCCGGCATCGTCGAGGCACTGGACGCACCCGACCCCACGGCCGTACTCCAGCCGCAGGCCGAGGCCGTGCGCATGCAGGCGAAGGTCGACTTCGTCGTCGTCATGAACACCGAGGGCATCCGCTACACGCACCCCAGGCCGGACCGTATCGGCAGACAGTTCGTCGGCACCCTGGAGCCCGCGCTGCGGGGCGAGCCCGTGGTGGAGGAGATCGACGGCACCATCGGCGAGCTGGTGCAGGCGGTGGTGCCGGTGAAGGACGGCGACGGCACCGTCGTGGGCCTGGTGTCCGCCGGCATCACCACCGAGCGCGTCGGCGGGGCCGCCGACCACCAGTTGCCGCTGGTGCTGGCCGCCGCGGCCGTCGCACTCGCCCTGGCCACCGCCGGCGCCGCCCTGGTCAGCAGGCGGCTGCTGCGGCAGACCCACGGGCTGGGCCCGCACGAGATGACCCGGATGTACGAGCACCACGACGCGGTGCTGCACGCCGTGCGCGAGGGCGTCGTCATCGTCGGCGGCGACGGCACGCTGATGCTGGCCAACGACGAGGCCCACCGGCTGCTGCGGCTGCCCGAGGACGCGGAGGGCCGGCACGTCCTCGAACTGGACCTGGATCCCGGCACCGCCGAGCTGCTGTCCTCCGGGCGGGTCGCCACGGACGAGGTGCATCTGGTCGGCGACCGGCTGCTGGCCGTCAACCAGCGGCCCACCGACCGGGCCGGCGGACCGCCCGGCAGCGTCGCGACCGTCCGCGACTCCACCGAGCTGCGGGCCCTGTCCGGCCGCGCCGAGGAGGCCCGGGAGCGGCTCGACATGCTGTACGACGCCGGCGTGGGCATCGGCACCAGCCTGGACGTCACCCGTACGGCCGAGGAGCTGACGGAACTGGCGGTGCCCCGGTTCGCCGACTTCGCCACCGTGGACCTGTTCGAGTCGGTGCTGGCCGGCGGGCAGCCGGACGCGGCCAGCGCGGTGCGCCGCACGGCGCTGGCCGGGATCCGCAAGGACGCCCCGCTGTACCCGGTGGGCGAGACGATCCGGTTCGTCGAGTCGTCGCCGCAGGGCCGTGCCCTCGCCGGTGGGCGGGCGGTGCTCGAGCCCCGGCTCGCCGACGCGCCGGGCTGGCAGGCGCAGGACGCGGAACGCTCCGCGCAGGTCGTCGCGTACGGCGTCCACTCGCTGATCGCCGTACCGCTGCGGGCCGGTGCGGTGACGCTGGGCGTGGTGAGCTTCTGGCGCTCCGAGCGGCCGCAGCCGTTCGACGGCGAGGAGGTGGCGCTGGCGGAGGAGCTGGTGGCGCGGGCCGCGGTGTCCATCGACAACGCCCGCCGCTACACGCGCGAGCACAGCATGGCGGTGACGCTCCAGCGCAGCCTGCTGCCGCGCACCCTGCCCGAGCAGAGCGCCCTGGAGATCGCCTACCGCTATCTGCCCGCGCAGGCCGGGGTGGGCGGCGACTGGTTCGACGTGCTTCCGCTGTCGGGCACCCGGGTGGCGCTGGTGGTCGGCGACGTCGTCGGTCACGGCCTGCACGCCGCGGCCACCATGGGGCGGCTGCGGACCGCCGTGCACAACTTCTCCGCCCTCGACCTGCCGCCTGACGAACTGCTCGGCCTGCTCGACGAACTGGTGGGGCGCATCGACCAGGACGAGGCCCACGAGGAGCACAGCGCGCCGGTGACCGGGGCGACCTGTCTGTACGCCGTGTACGACCCGGTGTCCCGGCGCTGCAGCGTGGCCCGGGCGGGTCATCCGCCGCCCGCCCTGATCCATCCGGACGGGCGGGTGGAGTACTGGGACGTGCCCGCGGGCCCCCCGCTGGGGCTCGGCGGGCTGCCGTTCGAGACGGCCGAGCTGGAGCTGCCGGAGGGCAGCCGGCTGGTGCTGTACACGGACGGGCTGGTCGAGGACCGGCGGCATGACATCGACGTGGGCCTCGAGCTGCTGCGCGAGGCGCTGTCCCGGGCGGGGGACTCCCCGGAGGACACCTGCAGGGTGGTGCTGGAGTCGCGGCGCCCGTCGCGGGCCGGTGACGACATCGCGCTGATCGTGGCGCGCACCCGGGCGCTGCCCGCGGACCGTGTCGCCGAGTGGCCGGTGCCGGCCGATCCGGCGGCCGTGGCGCAGGTGCGGGCGGCGGTGACCCGGAAGCTGGCCGAGTGGGGCCTTCAGGAGCTGGAGTTCACCACGGAGCTGATCCTCAGCGAGCTGGTCACCAACGCGATCCGTTACGGCGGCACCCCCATCCGGGTGCGCATGCTGCGCGACCGCCATCTGATCTGCGAGGTCTTCGACGGCAGCAGCACCTCACCGCATCTGCGCCACGCGACGATGACGGACGAGGGCGGCCGGGGCCTGTTCCTGGTGGCGCAGCTCGCCGAGCGCTGGGGAACGCGCTATCTGCCCGCCGGCAAGGTCATCTGGGCGGAGCAGCCGATCCCCGGCTCATAAGCATCCCCTGGGAGATGTCATAAGAGGGCCTTATGAGCCCATAGACCGGACCCGCGTACCAACTTAGGCAAGCCTCAGTTTAGGCTTCGGGGCGAGTCACTTGTCCTCGCTCGAAGGGAAACTGACCATGCCCCGCCCCCTGCGGGTAGCCATCGTCGGATCCGGCCCCGCCGGGATCTACGCCGCCGACGCCCTGCTCAAGTCCGACGTGGCCGCCGAACCGGGCGTGTCCATCGACATCTTCGAGCGGATGCCGGCGCCGTTCGGACTGATCCGCTACGGCGTCGCCCCCGACCACCCGCGGATCAAGGGCATCATCACCGCCCTGCACCAGGTCCTCGACAAGCCGCAGATCCGCCTGTTCGGCAACGTGGACTACGGCACCGACATCCACCTCGACGACCTGCGTGCCTTCTACGACGGCGTGATCTTCGCCACCGGCGCCATGGCCGACCGCGCGCTGCCGATCCCGGGCATCGACCTCGACGGCTCCTACGGCGCCGCCGACTTCGTCTCCTGGTACGACGGCCACCCGGACGTGCCGCGCACCTGGCCGCTCGAGGCGGAGAAGGTGGCGGTGCTCGGGGTCGGCAACGTCGCCCTGGACGTCGCCCGGATCCTCGCCAAGACGGCGGACGAGCTGCTGCCCACCGAGATCCCGGCCAACGTCTACGACGGGCTCAAGGCCAACCGGGCCAAGGAGATCCACGTCTTCGGCCGCCGCGGCCCCGCCCAGGCGAAGTTCAGCCCGATGGAGCTGCGGGAGCTCGACCACTCCCCCAGCATCGAGGTGATCGTCGACCCCGAGGACATCGACTACGACGAGGGGTCGATCGCCACCCGGCGCGGCAACAAGCAGGCGGACATGGTCGCCAAGACCCTGGAGAACTGGGCGATCCGCGATGCCGGCGACCGCCCGCACAAGCTGTACCTGCACTTCTTCGAGTCGCCCACGGAGATCCTCGGCGAGGACGGCCGTGTCGTCGGCCTGCGCACCGAGCGCACCGCCCTCGACGGCACCGGCAATGTCAAGGGCACCGGCGAGTTCAAGGACTGGGACGTCACCGCGGTCTACCGCGCGGTGGGCTACCTCTCCGACAAACTCCCCAAGCTGCCCTGGGACATCGACTCCGGCACCGTCCCCGACGAGGGCGGCCGGGTCATCGGCGAGACCGGCGAGCATGTGCAGTCCACGTACGTCACCGGCTGGATCCGGCGCGGCCCGGTGGGCCTGATCGGGCACACCAAGGGCGACGCCAACGAGACGGTGGCCAACCTGCTGGCCGACTACGCGGACGGACGGCTGCACACCCCGGCAACCCCCGCCCCCGAGGCCGTGGACGCGTTCCTCGCCGAGCGCGAGATCCGCTACACGACCTGGGACGGCTGGTACCGCCTGGACGCCGCCGAGAAGGCGCTGGGCGAGCCGCAGGGCCGTGAGCGCGTGAAGATCGTCGAGCGCGAGGACATGCTGCGGGAGAGCGGCGCCTGAGCCGCTCCCCCGGCCTCACCGAGCGCCCGCCGGTCCGATTCCCGGACCGGCGGGCGCTCGGCGTATCCGGTTGTGTACGATCATCTCCTTCACCGAATCACCACATGGCCTTCACTCAAGGGTCATGGAGGGGGGAGCACTTCATGCGGATACGCACTGCCGCCGTCGCCACCACCGCCGCCGCGGGCGCGCTCGCCGCGCTGACGGCCGTTCCGGCTCAGGCCGCCGAGTACTCGTCGGCGCTCAAGGTCCGGGGCATCCAGTACGACGCGCCGGGCAGCGACTCCAACCGGTGTTCCGGGGGGAACACCCACCAGGAGTACCTGACCATCAAGAACTACTCGAAGTCGTCGACGGTGAACCTCAAGGGGTACGTCGTCGAGGACGCCGCCGGGAACTGGTTCGAGTTCACCGCCAACCACTACCTCCAGCCCGGCGACTACGTGAAGCTGCGCGGGGGCAACGGCAGCGACTCCGACAAGAACAACGTCGTGTACCGCGACAACTGCAACTTCATGTGGAACAACGACAAGGACACGATCTACCTGTACAAGCCGTCGGGCAGCCGCGCCGACGTCCACTCGTACACCAAGAGGGACAACGACCGGGACGGCAACGGATACATCACGTTCCACAACTGACCTGCCCCGCCGCGGACTTCAGTCCGTGAGCGGAATGTGGCCCGTCTCCCCCGGCTGGAGGCGGGCCGTGCGGTCCGGCAGCCGTACGTCGATGGGGGCCGGGCCGCTCGGCGGTACGGCGATCTCCAGCCGGCCGCGTTCCAGTCGCAGCCGTACGCCCCAGTGGCCGTGGTAGCGGACGGTGAAGCCGTAGGAGGACAACTCCGGCAGCGGCACCGGGTTCAGGCGCAGCGCGCCGTTGCGGGTCTCCAGGCCCGGCAGCCCGCGCTGGACCAGGTCGAGAGTGCCGGCCATCGCGCCGAGATGGATGCCCTCACCGGTGGTGCCGCCCTGGATGTCGGCGATGTCCCCCCGGAGGGCCTCCTGGCAGAAGGACCAGGCCTCGGCCCGCCGGTCCCGGGCCAGGACCCAGCCGTGCACCAGTCCGCTCAGCGTGGAGCCGTGGCTGGTGCGGTGCAGGTAGTAGTCGACCGTGCGCCGCCAGGTCCGCTCGTCGAGGACGTGGCCCAACCTGCCGAACAGACCTTGCAGTTCGGCAGGTGAGAACAGATACCCGAGCATCAGGACGTCCGCCTGCTTCGAGGCCTGGTAGCGGTTGACGGTGTCCCCCTCGGCCTCCAGAATCCGGTCCAGGCGGCGGATGTCGCCGTACTGCCGCCGGTAGGCGCGCCAGTCGAGCTCCGCGAGGTCGCCGTAGCCCTCGAACTGGCTGATGACCCCTTCGTGGAACGGCACATGGAGGGTGCGGGAGACCTCCTCCCACTGTTCGAGCTCGCCGCCGTCCAGGCCCGTGCGCTCGTCGAGTTCCCGCCGCCGCGGCTCGGGCAGGGCGCGCAGCACGTCGAGGGTGTGGGCGAGCACCCAGGCCGCGGTGACGTTGGTGTACGCGTTGTCGACCAGTCCGGGGCGGTCCGCGCCGGGGTAGGCGTCGTGGTACTCGTCGGGGCCGACCACGCCCCGGATGCGGTGCCGGCCGAGCCCCGGGTCGTACTCGGCGGCGTCCGCCCAGAAGCGGGAGATCTGCAGGAGCATCTCGGCGCCCTCGGTGTGCAGGAACTCGGAGTCGCCGCTGGCCTCGGAGTACTGCCACACGTTGTACGCGATGGCCGAGCCCACGTGGTGCTGAAGGTGCGAGTGGTCGGGCACCCAGCGGCCCGAGCGCGGGTTGAGGTGGACCTTCTGGGCCTCCTCCCGGCCGTCGCTGCCGCTCTGCCAGGGATACATCGCCCCCCTGCGGCCGGCGTCCCGCGCGGCGGTGCGGGCGCGCTCCAGGCGCCGGTAGCGGTAGTGCAGCAGGGCGCGCGACACCTCGGGGAAGTGCAGGTTGAGGTAGGGCAGCACGAACAGCTCGTCCCAGAAGACGTGCCCGCGGTAGGCCTCGCCGTGCAGTCCGCGGGCCGGCACGCCGACGTCGAGGTCGGCGGTGTGCGGGGAGAGTGTCTGCAGCACATGGAACAGGTGCAGGCGCAGGATGGTGCCCGCCTCGCCGGGCACGTCCAGTTCGGCCCGCCGCCACAGCTGACCCCAGGCGGTCCGGTGCGAACCGGTCAGCTCCTCCATCCCGGCGACCCGGCCCACCCGGTCCACGGCGGCGTGCAGGGGATCGCTGATCGCCTGGTCGCGGGAGGTGTGCAGGGCGACGAGCTTGTCCACGGTGACGCTGTGGCCGGGCGTGAGCGGCAGCACGGTGTGCTGGACGGCGCGGCCGCTCTCCTTGCGGTGGTGGACGGGCGCGTCGGTGAGGAGCCGGGAGGCCAGCGCGACCCGGATGTCCGAGGTGCGGGTGCGGCAGCGCAGCCACACCGTCCCCGGGGCGGCGCTGCCGCTGTGGACGTGGGTCAGGTGCCGGCCGTCCAGGTCCCGGTAGCGGGCGACGCCCGCGTTGGTGACGGTGCCGTCGAGCGCTGCCTCAACCTCGAGCGGCCCCGAGTAGCGGTCGGCGGTGAACTCCGTGCGCAGCGCGGCCAGATGAGGGTCGGCCATGTGCACAAGGCGTTCCTGGCGCACCGTCAGGGTCCGGCCCTCCCCGAGGTCGTAACGGGTCAGCCGCTCCAGCAGGCCCGAGGCCAGGTGCAGGATCTCGCGGTGTTCGAGCACGGCGCTCGTGTCGGGGCCGATCCACGGCCCGCCGGGGAGGCGGAAGCGCAGCGGCAGCCAGTTGGGCACGTTGACCAGGTCCTCGTTCTCGACCCGCCGTCCGGCGACCTCGGAGGTGAGCCGGTTGTAGCAGCCGGCCACATACGTCCCCGGGTAGTGCACCTCGTCGGCGGAGCACTCCGGCAGTGCTCCCCGGGTGGCGAAGTAGCCGTTGCCCAGGGTGCACAGCGACTCCCTCAGCCGCGCCTCGGCGGGGTCGTAGCCCTCGTACTCCCAGGTCCAGCCGGTCACGTCGACGCTCCTCCCGTCGGCGCCCACCGAGTTCCGAGTGCGACGGTGTCGGCGCCCTGCCGCAGCAGTCTGTCCCTGAGCAGTCCGCCGAGGATGCGGCCCACGCCGGTGGCGAGCCCGAACCCCCGGTACGGCTGACAACTCCGCACGGGGTACCCCACGCCCGACCACGGCACACGTCACCGAGGGCACCGCCGGAACGACCCCTAGTGCCCTGGCAGGCAACGTTCGCCCCGTCGCGACGCCCGGCACGCCCTCTCGCCGCACCGGCCGCCGCTCCTTCACGGGCAAACGTTGCCTGCCAGGGCACTAGCTCTCCCCGACCGGGACGCACCAGTCCAGCGTGGTGCCCTGCCCCGGTGAGCTGGTGATCCGCAGCTCACCGCCCAGGTGCTCGGCGCGTTCGGCCATGTTCCGCAGTCCGCTGCGGCGGCCCCCGGCCGGGATGCCCACGCCGTTGTCGGCGACCGTCAGGCGCAGCTCTCGGCCGTCGGTCTCCAGGCGGATCTCGGCGCGGTCGGCGCGCGCGTGCCGGGCGATGTTGGTCAGGGACTCGGACAGCACGGCGACCACGTGGTCGGCGGTGTCCTTGCCGGTGTGCGTGTCGACCAGACCCTGCATCTGGAGGGTGGGCGTGAAGCCCAGGAGGCGGGCCGCCTCGCCGACCACCTGGACGACCCGGGATCGCAGCCCGGCCCCGCCGGCGTCGTCCCGTGCCCGGAGCCCGAGGATCGTCGATCTGATGATCTTGATGGTCTCGTCCAGGTCGTCCACGGCCCGGGCCACACGCTCCCTGGCCTCGTCCTGTTCGATACGGCGGCCGGCGCTCTGCAGCGTCATCCCGGTGGCGAACAGCCGCTGGATGGCGAGGTCGTGCAGGTCGCGGGCGATGCGGTCGCGGTCCTCGAGGACGGCGATCTGCTCGGCGTCCCGCCGTCGCTCGGCGAGTTCCATCGCCACGGCGGCCTGCGCGGCGAAGCCCCGCAGCGGCTCGATCTCCTTGTCCGTGAACGCGCTCTGCCGTGCGGCGCGCACCAGCA
>NZ_JAOCQE010000126.1 GCF_025290915.1 Streptomyces sp. 15-116A
GGCCACCGCCGCACGCGGCGACGCGGGCGTACCGGCGGGTACGCGCCGCGCGTGGAGCGAGCCCGGCCCGCAGCACGTCCCGCAGCCCGGCCCGGAGCCGGCCCCCTCAGGGGCCGCCGGCTACCGGGCCGCGCTCTTTTCACAGGTGCGGTAACCCGTCCACGGACACCATGCGGTCCACGATGGGGGGCAACTACCGTGGCGCGAATGTTCCGTCCCGATCTGACCGGCGCCGCCTGGCGCACGAGCAGCTACAGCAATCAGGAGGGCGGCGACTGCGTAGAGGTCGCTGACGGGTTCCGGGCCATCGTGCCCGTCCGTGACAGCAAGGCGGGCCCCCACGGTCCGGCCCTGTGCTTCGACGCCGCCGCCTGGTCCGCCTTCATAGGCGAGTTGAAGGCCGACCACCACCGTCCCTGAGCCGGCCGGGCGCCGGTCGCCGTCCGTCTTCCGGGCTCGCCGGGCCCTTGTCCGCGAGGGCCCGGCGGGCCGCTGACCTCCTGAAAGAACCGGGGGAAAGAACTACCCGCCCACCCACCCTCCCCGCCGGGAAGCCCGACGTCACCCGTCCGGGTGACCGGCTTGCAGGCGCGGGACGCGGGCGGTTACGTTCGCCGCGACAACCGCACACAGACGACGGCCCCCGGCCGGGACGGCAATCCCGATCGAGGGCCTGACCGATCAGGAAGTGAGTAGGACTTCCCGATGGCTGACCCGCAGTCTAACGCGCCCCTGCGCGCCGACGCCGGAGCTCCGACCTCCGGCGTGATCCACGTACGCACCCGGCTGACGGCCGACTTCACGGTGATCTCCAACGCCCTCGCCCAGCGACGCGGCAGCGCGGTCACGGTCGGTGTCGCGGCGTACATCTCCTCCCTGCCCGACAGCTCCTCCGTGACCATCAGCACCCTGTGCGAGCACTTCAGCGAGGGCGAGATCCTGATCTCGCGAGCGCTCCGGGAGCTCGAAGCGGCCGGATACCTGGAGCGCCGCCGGGAGCGAACGCCCACCGGGCAGGTCCACACCCGGACGTACTTCTACGACGTACCCGGCGGCGGCGCGGACCCGGACGGGCCGCCGGATCCCCCGAAGCCGCCGAAGCCGCCCCGGCCCCGGCCCCGTAAGTCGCCCACAGCCGAGAACGCGTCCGCAGCCGAGAACGCGACGACCACCCCGGAAGTGGCCCCCGACCCCGCTCCGGCTCACGCTCGGGACCAGTCACAGAACCCGGCGACACTCTCCGAGGCCGACCCCCGGGCAGTCGCCGTTCTGGCCTCGCTCCGCCGCGCCGATCCACGTCTCGTCCTGTCCGAGCGGGAGGCCGTGCGGCTGGCGCCGGCCGTCGCCCGGTGGCTCGAGGCCGGTGTCGCCCCCTCCCAGATCACCGCACAGCTGACCGCGGGGCTCCCCGACCACTTCCTGACCCGCCCGGCGGGCCTCCTCGCCTACCGCCTCCGGGAGACGCCTCTGCCCGCACCGCCTCCGCGCCCGCTCGCCGAAAGCCCGCCCCGCCGAGCCGCCGTACCGCCCTTCCAGACCTGCGACGGCTGTGAGCGTGCCTTCCGCGCGCCGCAACCCGGACACTGCCGGGAATGCCGGTCCCGAGAACCTGCGAGTCGTCTCCGTGCGGCCTCCTGAGCCGCTGGTGGGCGGGTGTGCGGTCCGGGCCTGGGATGGGAGGCTTGATGTGCGACGATGCGAACCCGGGTACCGGGCAGGACGGCAGGAGGAGGTGGGGCATGGTCGACAGGTTCAGGGACGGACTTCTGACTCCGGCGGAAACAGCCTCCTACCTGGAGATTCCGCAGTCGACGCTCCACTCGTGGCTGAAGGGCAGGGCCGCCGGGGCGCCCTTGGTCCATCAGGTCGAGCCGCTGCGCAAGGGGCAGCCCTCGGTGCCGTTCATCGCGGTGGCCGAGGCACACGTCCTTCGCTCCCTGCGCACCCTGGGGCTCCGTATGAGTGAGATCAGGGAAGCAGCCGCCGCCGTGCGGGATGCCTTCGCCACCCCCTACGGGCTTGTGTCGAAGCGGATCGCGACCGACGGCGTGGACATCTTCGTCGAGCACGGTCTCGGGGATCTCCGCAGAGCCCGCGACGGTCAGGCCCCCATCCACGAGGTGGTCTCCGACTACCTCGGCTACCTGAACTGGGAGCCCGACGACGACTTCCCCTCCAGCCTGCGGCTCAGGCAGTACCCGGACTCCGTCCCCGTGGTGATCGACCCCAGATTCGGGCACGGGAGGCCCGTAGTGGCCGCGAATCGCGTAGCGGTCGACGCCATCACCGACCTGTGGGAGGCCGGGGAGAGCGTCGAGGACATCGCGTACGACTTCGATATGACGCCCGAGCAGGTGGACGCGTTGTGCCGGGCAGTGGTGCGCCTTGCCGCCTGAGTTCTTTCTCGACCGCAATCTCGGACGTCGGGTCGCGGAAGGGCTGCGGGCGTGTGGCTGGACCGTTCACCGCATCGGGGACGTCTTCCCCGACGACGGACAGGACGTGGCCGACGAGGAGTGGATCGCTCACGGTCTCGATCAGCCTGGAGATCCGGCCTGTCCTCGAGCGGGAGGCAGTTCTCTTCTACCTCGACAACCAGCAGTTGCGCAGTGCCGAGATGGTCGAGCGGCTCGACGCGCACCGTGAGGCGATCCACCGTGCCGTGGGCAGGGGCGGCCCCGCGGCCTACGCGGTCCGACGTGACCGAATCGAGCGCACCTGGCCGCCGTGACGGGCGGACGGTCCGCACTCGGTTGATCACGTCCACACGGCTCGGGTGGCCGGATGACAGCGGCTCGGACGGCCTTGGTCATGAATCTGTTTCGACGGGACTCGGCGGCGGCTGGGACAGGGGGGCACGCGATGGGTGATCTGGCGAATGCGGTGGCGAAGCTCGAAGAGGAGGCGAGCGGCGCCCGCGAGCTGCGGCAGATCGTGGAGCGTCTCGACATGGAGATCGCGGCACGCATGGACGAGATTGAGACGGTCGGCACTGCTCTCCTCGAGCTTCACGGCGATCTCGACGACCAGATCGCCGAGTACGACTACATGGCCGTCGAACAATCCCTCTCGTCCCTGCGTGGACTGGTGGACGCGGAGGAGGTCCTTCCCGCTGTCGATGCCGTGCTGCTGCTCACCGCACTGCGCGATGACACCCCCGTGCCCGACCTCAGGCTGCCGCTGTCGCTCTTCGCACGCGACGATGTCGGAGAGCATCCCCGTCTCACTCAGGAGGATCTGGATCGCGCGTTCGAGGCCGCCCTGGCGCGGGCTGAACAGCGCTGGGAAGAGATCTGGGGCGATCACACCTGGGCGGACGACGACGAGCGGGACTCCCAGCGGGCCGAGGATCGTGCTGATGCCCGGCAAGAAGCGATCAAGGACCGCGCCAGCCGCGCAGGCGCCCACATCATGGAACTCGTCGACTACATCGGTGACACACTGTGGCCCGACCTCGTGGAGGCCGTGGAAGCCGGTGATCGGGGACGCGCAGTCGAGGTCCTGGCGGCAGCATGCGCGGCAGCACGGGAGACTGAGCCCGCCTACAAGCTGTACGAGGTCAACCTCTCCATACAGTACGAGTCGTCACCTATGTCCCTCGGTGCTATGGGCGAGTTGCTGAGTGACTTCGAGACATGGCTGGGGTCGCCCAGGGCTGAGTAGCCTCGCTCAGCTGATCGCCGCGCCCTTCAGCCGCCGGGCCGCCTCCTCCAGTACGCCCTTCTGTTTGCAGAAGGGCGAAGCGGACGAAGGGTGCGCCTGCCTCGGGGTGGTCGTAGAAGACCGCCGTGGGGATGGCGACGACGCCGAGGGGGCGGATGTCGGCGGTGAGGAAGTACGTGTCGGCCGTGCGGAAGACCGAGAAGCCCGCGTCCCTCAGACCTGCCGTCAGGGTGCTCCGCTTGGCGTCCGCAGGACCTCGCGGAACACGGTGCCGGAAACCGAGTGGCGCCCCCGGCCGAGGCCGTGGGCGCCACTGGGCATAGCTGGTGCCGGCCGCGTTCAGCCGTGTGCGGGCTGTCTGGTCGGGCCTGATGAACCTCGCACTTCGAGCGCACACGCGACGGCGACATACAGCGCGCCCGCGATCATGAGCGTCCCGATCACGGTGTCCGGGCCAGACGGCTGGCTGAGGACATTGAGCAGCGCCCTGCCGGCGATGGCGAGCTGCCCCAGGGCCACAAGCGCCAGCCACACCGCCCGCACGATCCGCGGAGTGCGCGTGCGTACCTGCTCCAGCCCCATCAGCGCGGCTGCGCCGGCCAGAGCCACGATGATGCCGATGGTGGCGACAGGCACGAGCATCGTTTCCATGGCTGAGGCGTCTGGATGGTCGAGTTCTGCCGTGTCCGGCGTCAGGACCATGACTGCCACCGTCAGCAGGAGCACGTAGGTCACCTGGAGGAGGAGAAGGACAGGCGCCAGGCGCCGGCTGAGCTTGTCGGTCATGTACGGCTCCTTGCGAGGCGGGCGACCGCACTGGATGTTCCACCGACTGCCCTTCTTCCGGGCGGTGCGGCATGCGTCCGCGAGGGAAGCTACGTCCTGAGCCCTTGAAGCCGGGTGATTGCTTCGCTCAGTACCGGCTCCTTCTTGCAGAAGGCGAAGCGGACGAAGGGTGCGCCCTGCTCGCGGTGGTCGTAGAAGACCGCCGTGGGGATGGCGACGACGCCCGCGCGGTCCGGGAGGGCGCGGCAGAAGGTGATGCCGTCGGTCTCGCCGAGGGGGCGGATGTCGGCGGTGAGGAAGTACGTGCCGGCCGTGTGGAAGACCGAGAAGCCGGCCTCCGTCAGGCCCGCGGCCAGGGTGTCCCGCTTGGCCCGCAGGTCCTCGCGGAAGGCGGTGAAGTACGACTCCGGGAGCGCCAGTGCCTCGGCGACCGCGTACTGGAACGGGCCCGCGGAGACGTACGTCAGGAACTGCTTCGCCGAGCGCACCGCCGTCACCAGCGCCGGTGTGCCCGTGACCCAGCCGACCTTCCAGCCGGTGAACGAGAACGTCTTGCCGGCCGACCCGATGCTGACCGTGCGGTCCCGCATGCCCGGGAAGGTGGCCAGCGGTACGTGCTCGGCGTCGTCGAAGACCAGGTGCTCGTAGACCTCGTCGGTCACCACCAGCAGGTCCCGCTCGACCGCCAGCTCGGCGATGGACGCCAGCTCCTCGCGGGTGAGGACGGTGCCGGTCGGGTTGTGCGGGGTGTTGATCAGCAGCAGGCGGGTGCGGTCGGTGACGGCGTCGCGCAGTTCGTCCAGGTCGAGGCGGAAGCGGCCCTCACCCGGGCGCAGGGTGACCGGGACGCGCTGCCCGCCCGCCATCGCGATGCAGGCCGCGTACGAGTCGTAGTACGGCTCCAGGGCGATCACCTCGTCGCCCGGCTCCACCAGGGCGAGCAGCGCGGCGGCGATCGCCTCGGTGGCGCCCGCGGTGACCAGGACCTCGGTGTCGGGGTCGTAGGACAGGCCGTAGCGGCGCTGCTGGTGGGCGGCGATCGCCGTGCGCAGCTCGGGGATGCCGGGGCCCGGCGGGTACTGGTTGCCGCGGCCGTCGCGCAGGGCGCGTACCGCCGCCTCCCTGACCTCCTCGGGGCCGTCGGTGTCGGGGAATCCCTGGCCGAGGTTGATGGACCCGGTCTTCAGGGCGAGGGCGGACATCTCGGCGAAGATCGTCGTCCCGAACTCCGCCAGCCGGCGGTTCAGGAGCGGGCGCGCACTGGAGGTCATGCCGGTCATCCTCCGCCGAACGTCCCGGCTTCCTCAACACGGCTTCCTCGACACGGCTTCCCTGACACGGCGGATCAGCGGACCTCAGAAGTTGCTCAACTCTGCTTTGGGTCGTGACGGGGAGGGGCATCTCCCGACCACGCACGTGAACGAGGCACCCACGGGGGGCTGCTTCGGGGGATTCACGGGGGACTCGAAAGGACGGTGACGCCATGACCGTCGGCATCATCTTCGCTCTGATCTTCGCGGTGTTCGTGGTGCTCGTCGTGAGCGCCGTACGCCGTGCCGCCCGCCGGGCGGACCGGATGCGGGGCCGGCCGTACAGCCGTCGCGGAAGCAGCAGCAGCGGCAGCAGCAGCGACGGCGGCTGGTGGGCCGGTGGCGGAGCCGTCGGGGCGTCCTGCAGCTCCGGGAGCGACAGCGGCGGCGGCTCGTCCTGCGGGGGCGGGTCGTCGTGCGGGGGCGGCGGCGGATGCGGCGGCGGAGGCGGCTGACACGGGGCAGCACGCCTCCCCTTCCGGGGGAACGCATCCGCGACAGCGGGGTCCGCGCCTGGGGCGGGCCCCGCTGTGCCGTTCGGTGCCGGCGCGTGACCACCCGGTGGGGTGGCACAGGGGCGCGCGGCGTGTCGTAGGGGCGCGCGTCGTGGTTGAACAGTTGAGCTGTGGAGCCCCCGGGGGGATGGAAAGCCCACGAAGTTGGGTAAAAACGCTGTGGCGGCCTCACAGTTCATGATTCCCTCTAAATCACGAAAGCAGCCCTCGGACTCCCTGCGGACCCATCCCGACCGGCCGACCGGGCTGACGGGCCGCACCCCCGGCGGGACCGGGGACAGCGGGCCCGTTCTTCTTCCTCTCTTTGTGTGCTTGCGGAGCCGATCCATGCTCACGACCCTGAACACCGCCTACACCGACACCCGCGCGGCCGACCTCGCCTGGGCACTGGGACGCGAGCCGCTTCCCGCGCTGGCCACGCTCGATCTGGAACTGGCCGGGGTGAAACTCCAGTTGAGACTCCTCGGCGCCTCCCACCAGGTGCTGCTCGAGGAGGAGCGGGGCCTGTGCTCGGAGACGGTCGCCTGCATCGCGGGCAGCAGCACGCCCCTTCCGCTGGGCATCGCCAAGCGGGTGGGGGACTGGGAGTACGAGTTCGCCGCGCGCGTGGAGGAACTGTCGCCCGGGTCCTTCGCGGGCCGGGCGCAGGAGCTGCTCGCCCTGGTCGCCGACCATCCGCACGGCCTCGCGGGAGTGTTCCCGGGCAGCCCGCACGCGTTCACCGCGATGCTCGCCCACCACCACGAGGGCCAGGTGCACTGGCGCACCTGGCACGCCTATCCGCAGGACGGGCAGTTGGTGGCGACCCGGACGAAGGTCGGGACGCGGGTGGCCGCGGCGGTGTGAGGGGCCGCTCGCCCCTCCCCGGCGAGGCGTCGCTTGCTCATACCAAAATCGGGCAGGTGTAAACAAACACCACACGTGTGGGTGACGCTTCGCGCCGAAGGCGTGACGTACCGTCGCAGGATGATCGAACCGCAGGCACCCGCGCCGCCCGGTTCCGCGGGGCCCGGGAGCGGGCCGGGCGGCACCGTGGGGTCCGGCGGCGGGAGCGGTCCCGGCGGGGCCGCACGGCTGCCGGTGCGGCAGGCCACCGGGCGGTTCCTCGTCCTCGCGGGCGTGTTCGTCTGTGCGGCGTGCGGACTCGTGTACGAGCTCGAACTGGTCGCGCTCGCCACGTACTTGATGGGCGATTCGGTCACCCAGGCATCCGTCGTGCTGTCCGTGATGGTCTTCGCGATGGGGATCGGCTCGCTGGCCGCGAAGCGGCTGCGCCGGCACGCGGCGGCCGGCTTCGGGGCCGTCGAGGCGGTGCTGGCGCTCGTCGGCGGGTGCAGCGCGATGGCCCTGTACGCCGTGTTCGCCTGGACCGGGGACTGGGGCGGACTGTGGGCCGACGGGCCGCGCGTGCTGCTCGTCGCGTTCTCACTGGCCACCGGGCTGCTCATCGGCGCGGAAGTGCCGCTGCTGATGGAGCTGATCCAGCGGATCCGCCGCCAGGACGCGGGCGGCGCGGTCGCCGACCTGTTCGCCGCGGACTACGTGGGCGCGCTCGTCGGGGGGCTGGCCTTCCCTTTTCTTCTCCTGCCCTTCCTGGGCCAGTTGACCGGAGCGCTGATCACCGGCGCGGTGAACGCGGTCGTCGGCGGGGCGCTGGTGCTGGGCCTGTTCCGGCAGGACCTCACCCGCCGCGCGCGACGGCTGCTGATCGCCGCCAACGTCTGCGTCCTCGCGGTGCTCGCCTCGGCCACCGCCCTGGTCGACGACTTCGAACGGGCCGCACGGCACGCCCTGTACGGCTCCGACGTCCGGGTGGCGTTGCGCACCGAGGTGCAGGAAGTCGTGCTCACGGGCGGGCGGGACGGCCGGCCGCTGGCGCTGTACGTCGACGGGCGGCTGCGGGTCAGCGGCCGTGACGAACTGAGGCGCCACGAGGCGCTGGTGCGCCCCGCGATGACCGGAGCGCACGCTCGCGTGCTCGTCCTCGGCGGCGGCGACGGACTCGCCGCCCGTGAAGTGCTGCGCCATCCGCGGGTGCACCGGGTCGAGGTCGTCGCACTCGACGCGGGGCTCGTGCGGTTGGCGCGCAGCGACCCCGCGCTGTCCGCGCTGAACCGTCACTCCCTGGACGACCCCCGGGTCACGGTGACCACCGCCGATCCCTTCGACTGGCTGCGCGGCGCGCCCCCGGCGGCGTACGACGTGGTGGTGGCGGACCTGCCCCATCCCGGGGTCACCGAGACCACCAAGCTGTACTCCGAGGAGTTCTACGGCCTGGCCCGGCACGTCCTCGCCCCCGGCGGGCGGCTCGTGGTGCACACCGGCCCGATGTCCTCCCCTCCCCGGACCTACTGGACCGTGGACGCGACCCTGCGCGCGGCCGGTTTCCGTACGGTGCCGTACCGGACGGACGACCGCGGCCTCATCCTGGCCTCCCGCACGACTCCCGCCCTCCGCCTCGACCCCTCGGCCCCGCGCCCCCGCACGCTCACGGAGTCCTCCCTCGCCTCCGCGGCCCACCAGGTCGCCCACACCCGCATCCCGGGCCTGCCGCCGTCGAGCCTCGTCCATCCCCGCTACACACGCTGACCGGCGCCCCGGCGACGGCGTGCGGCGGCCCGCCCCGCCTCCCCCCAGAGGCGGGACGGGCCGCCCTGCACCCCCCGTCCGGTGTGGCTCAGAAACCAGAAGCTACGGCCGCGCCCCGGTCGGCCGAATCCCGCACCGAGTGGAATCCGCCGCCAACTCCTGCGGTACGGGGCGTGGTTCCTCCACCTCTCGCGGTACGGCGTCCGGGGGACGCCCGCGCCCGGGCACCGGCGTTACGCTGCGGCGATGCGGATCCGCCCTCTCGCGAGCGACGGTCTGATCGCCCTGGCGCTCGCCGCCGTGGCCATGCTGCTCGGAACCGAGGCCGAGACGCAGGGCTGGCAGCCACTCGACCCGCTCGCCTGGCTGCTGGTCGCCCTGGTCAACCTGCCGCTGGTGGTGCGCACCCGGGCGCCCGTCGCCGTCTGCCTCGCCGTGCACGTCCTGTGGACCGGCTATGTCACCCTCGGCTACTGGCCGGTGGTCAACTCCTTCGCGGCCATGCTCGCCCTGTACACCGTGGCCTCCCTGCGCCCCACCCGTACCGTCGTGCCGTGCGCCGTCCTGCTCGCCGGGGTGTGGATCTACGCGGGGGTCGTCAGCGACAGCGAGGCCATGCCGTCCGTCGTCGCCCAGGCCGTCGGATTCCCGTCCGTGCTGTGGAAGTTCGGGCACGACGCGCGGCGGACCACCGAACTGACCCGGCAGTTGCGTGCCGAGCAGGAGGAGCGGGCGCGGCGCGAGGTGGCCGGGGAGCGGGTGCGGATCGCCCGCGAGCTGCATGACGTGGTCGCCCACCACATGGCCGTCATCAACGTCCAGGCCGGGCTCGCCCGGTTCGTCTTCGACTCCGACACGGGCACCGCCCGCGAGGCGCTGGACACCATCACCGGTGCCAGCGGCGAGGCGCTCGCCGAACTGCGCCGGATGCTCGGCCTGCTGCGCGCCGACGGCGCCCCGACGGCCGAGGGCGCACCGGCTCCCGGACTCGACCAGCTCGCGGAGATGGTGGCCCGGGTCCGTGCGGGTGGCGTCGCCGTCTCCCTGCAGGTGACCGGCGATCCCCGTCCCCTCGCACCCGGCGTCCAGCTGTGCGTGTACCGGGTCGTCCAGGAGGCTCTGACCAACGTCCTCAAACACGCCCCCGGTGCGACGGCCGCGGTGGAACTGGCGTACCGGGCGGGGGAGATAGCGGTGTCGGTGGTGAACGACGGGACGGGAGGGGGTGGCTTCAGGGCGTCCGGTACGGAGGGCCGTGGCTTGCGGGCATCCGGTACGGACGGGCGTGGGTTTCACGCATCCGGTGCGGACGGGCGTGGCCTTCGGGCGTCCGGGGCGAGCGGCGGGCGGGGTTTCCGCGGTGGCGGACGGGGGGCGGATCAGGACAGTTTGCGGGAGCAGGGCGGTCATGGGTTGATCGGGATGCGGGAGCGCGCCAAGCTCTACGGCGGGACGATCACCGTCGGCCCGCGCCCCGAAGGGGGATTCGGCGTCCATCTGACCCTGCCGACGTCGGCGCGGACCGCCCACCGGGGGGACACCGCCAGCTAAATGATCAGAGTGCTCGTCGTAGACGACCAGTTCCTCGTGCGCAGCGGGCTGGTCGCGCTGCTGCGTGCCGCGCCCGGCATGGAGGTCGCCGGCGAGGCGGCGGACGGCGCCGAGGCCGTGGCCGTGGCCGCCAGGACCCGCCCGGACGTGATCCTCATGGACATCCGGATGCCGGGCATGACCGGGATCGAGGCGACCGAGCGCATCCTCGCCGAGGCCACCGACCCGGCCCCGCGCGTGCTCGTGCTCACCACCTTCGACCTCGACGAGTACGTCTACGGCGCGCTGCGCGTCGGCGCCTCCGGCTTCCTGCTCAAGGACGCCGGCCCGGACCGGCTGCTCGCCGCGGTCACGGCCGTGCACGGAGGCGACGCCCTGTTCGCGCCCGCTGTCACCCGGCGCCTGGTGGAGGCGTACACCAGCCGGGCCGCCGCCCCGCCCGAGACCGGCCCGCCGCCCGGCCTGGAGGCGCTGACCGGCCGGGAGGTGGAGGTGCTGACCCTGGTCGGCCGGGGACTGACCAACGCGGAGGCCGCCGACCGCCTCTTCATCAGCGAGGCCACCGTCAAGACCCACCTCAACCGCACCATGGCCAAACTGGGCCTGGCCAGCCGCGCCCAGGCGGTGGTGCTGGCGTACGAGACGGGGCTCGTGACGCCGGGCGCGTCAGGGGGGTGACCGGCCGTCGCCGGAGGGGGTGCGTTCCGGCCGTCACTGGGTAGGCTCCGCTGTCATGGAGCACGAGGTGTTCGTTCCGGTTCCCGCCCAGCGGCTCAGGGAGGTGCTGGACGACCCCGCGCGGGTCGCCCGGGCGGTTCCCGGGCTCCAGCACGACGCCGGTGCGGAGCCGGTCGCCGGGCGGCTGAAGGTACGGGTCGGCAGTCACTCCATCACCTACCGTGGCACCCTGCGCGTGACCGGCCAGGACGACGGCTCCTACGCCGTCGAGGGCGACGCGGCCGAGACCCGGGGCAGCGGCTCGGTGAAGCTGGCGCTGCGGCTGCGCCTGCGGGACGCCGACGGCGGTACCACTCTTTCGGTCGACGGCACGGGCAGCGCCGACGGGCGGATCACCGAGCTCGCGGCGGACGCGGTGGCGTCGGCGGTGTCCCGGCTGATCGACCGGTTCGCGGAGAACCTGGGCGCCGAGGCCGGGGAGCAGGACGAGGGGGAGTCACCCGAGCTCCTGCGGACCGGCGATTTCGAACCCCGGGCCACCAGCGACTTCGAGACCACCCCGGATGCGGACGACACCCCGCCGCCGGCAGCGACGCCCCCACCCGCGCCTTCGGCCTCCTCTTCTGAAGAACCCCCCGAGTCCGAGCCCGCCGCCGAGCCCGAGTCCCCCTCCGTCTTCGAGACCGAGGTCCCTCCGCCCTCGCTGGACCCCGCCCTCCAGGACGACGATCTCGAAGGCGCCGAGGACGGCGTCGCCGAGGCCGCCCACGCCCGCCGCACGATGATCGGCCGCAGTGCCGAGGAGGTGGACCACGCCCCGCCGCGCGGCCGGTACGCCCCCGTGCCCGCACCCCAGACCGTCTCGCCGCCCACCTCCCTGCGCTGGGCGGCACCCGCCGCCGCGCTCGCCGTGGCCTCCGCCGTCGTGGCGATCAGGGCGCTGCGCCGCCGGCGCTGAACACCCGTTCTCCACGCGCCCGGCGAGGCCCTCTTGATCACCCCAGTAGGGTCGACACGTGAGGAACGAAGACATCACGCTGACCGCGGGCGACGCGGAGGTGACCGTCGTGCCGGGCAACGGCGGACGGGTCTCGGGGCTGCGCGTCGGCGGCGTCGAGCTGCTGCGGCAGGGCGAGCGCTACGGCTCCTTCCCCATGGTCCCCTGGTGCGGCCGGGTCCGTGAGGGCCGCTTCCGCGACGGCGCCACCGTCCAGCAGCTGCCGCTCAACGCCCCGCCGCACGCCATCCACGGCACCGGGCGCGACGCCGCCTGGCGCACCGCCCGCTCGAGCACCGACGAGGCCGTCCTGACGTACGACCTCGTCGAGCCGTGGCCGTACGCCGGCCGGGTCACCCAGCAGATCGCGCTCACCGGGGACGCCCTCACGCTCACGATGAGCGTGGAGACGTACGCGTCCTCCTTCCCGGCGCAGATCGGCTGGCACCCCTGGTTCAACCGGAACCTCGGCGGCGAGGACGTACGGATCGACTTCACACCCGCCTGGCAGGAGGAGCGCGGCGCCGACCATCTGCCGACCGGGCAGCGCCTCGACCCGAAGCCCGGACCCTGGGACGACTGCTTCGGCATGCCCGGCGGCGTCGACGTCACCCTCACCTGGCCGGGGCAGCTGGAGCTGAGGGTGACCAGCCGCGAGGAGTGGGTGGTGATCTACGACGAGCAGCGCGAGGCCGTGTGCGTGGAGCCGCAGACCGGGCCGCCGAACGGGCTGAACACCCTCCCGCGCCTGGTCACCCCGCTGGAGCCGCTGGAGGCCTCGACGACCTGGAGCTGGACCCGGCTTTAAGCTGACAGGCATGACGGACACACGCGGCGCGCTGCTGCAGCAGATCAAGAACAAGGCCGTGGTGCACGGCAAGGTGACCCTCTCCTCGGGTCTGGAGGCCGACTACTACGTCGACCTGCGCCGCATCACCCTCGACGGTGAGGCGGCCCCGCTGGTCGGGCAGGTGCTGCTCGACCTCACCGCCGAGCTGGACTTCGACGCGGTGGGCGGGCTGACCATGGGCGCCGACCCGGTGGCCGCGGCGATGCTGCACGCCGCCGCGGCGCGCGGCCGGAGGCTGGACGCGTTCGTCGTCCGCAAGGCCGCCAAGGCGCACGGGCTGCAGCGCCGTGTGGAGGGCCCGGACATCAAGGGCCGCCGGGTCCTGGTCGTGGAGGACACCTCCACCACCGGCGGTTCCCCGCTCACCGCGGTCGAGGCGGTGCGGGAGGCCGGTGCGGAGGTCGTGGCCGTGGCGACCATCGTCGACCGGGCGACCGGCGCCGCCGAGAAGATCCAGGAGGGCGCGGGGGTGCCGTACCTGTTCGCCTACTCCAAGGACGAGCTGGGCCTGGACTGACCGGCCGGCCGACCGCCCAGCCCGCGGACGGCGGGATGGACCTTCCGGCGGAGTCTGGAAGGATGTGACCGACAATGACGTCGCATCCAAGGTTCCAGGTCAGGGCCGACAGAACGCACCACGCCAACCCGCAACGCTAAGGAGCGGACAGATGCCCATCGCAACTCCCGAGGTCTACAACGAGATGCTCGACCGGGCGAAGGCAGGCAAGTTCGCCTACCCGGCCATCAACGTCACCTCGTCCCAGACCCTGCACGCGGCACTGCGCGGATTCGCCGAGGCGGAGAGCGACGGCATCGTCCAGATCTCGACCGGCGGTGCGGAGTTCCTCGGCGGCCAGTACAAGAAGGACATGGTGACCGGCGCGGTCGCGCTGGCCGAGTACGCGCACATCGTCGCCGAGAAGTACGACGTCAACATCGCCCTGCACACGGACCACTGCCCGAAGGACAAGCTCGACGGGTACGTACGTCCGCTGCTCGCGGTCTCCGAGGAGCGCGTCAAGGCCGGCCGCAACCCGCTGTTCCAGTCCCACATGTGGGACGGCTCGGCGGAGACCCTCGCCGACAACCTCTCCATCGCGCAGGAGCTGCTCGAGCGCACCCGCGCCGCGAAGATCATCCTCGAGGTGGAGATCACCCCGACCGGTGGCGAGGAGGACGGCGTCTCGCACGAGATCAACGACTCCCTCTACACCACCGTCGACGACGCGATCCGTACGGCCGAGGCGCTGGGCCTGGGCGAGAAGGGCCGCTACCTGCTCGCCGCGTCCTTCGGCAACGTGCACGGCGTGTACAAGCCGGGCAACGTCGTCCTGCGTCCCGAGCTGCTGAAGGAGCTCAACGAGGGCGTCGCCGCGAAGTTCGGCAAGGCGTCCCCGTTCGACTTCGTCTTCCACGGCGGCTCCGGCTCCACGGAGGAGGAGATCCGCACGGCGCTGGAGAACGGCGTGGTCAAGATGAACATCGACACGGACACCCAGTACGCCTTCACGCGTCCGGTCGCCGACCACATGTTCCGCAACTACGACGGCGTCCTGAAGGTCGACGGCGAGGTCGGCAACAAGAAGACCTACGACCCGCGCACCTGGGGCAAGCTGGCCGAGGCGTCGATGGCCGCCCGCGTCGTCGAGGCGTGCGGGAACCTGCGCTCGACGGGCACCAAGCTCAAGTAGCCGTCCGGCCCACGCGCCGAGCCCGGCACCGCGGACGAGCGGTGCCGGGCTCTCGTGCGTGCGTGGGTCGCGGCCGGCTCACCGCTTCAGCTCGGCGTACGCCTCCTCGCTGCTGTCCTTGAGGAACTGCCAGCACCGCTCCGTCTCGTCCTGCTCGCCGATCTCCCCGGCGGCGCGGGCGAGGGCGGCGAGGCAGCGCAGGAAGCCGCGGTTGGCCCGGTGCTCCCAGGGGATCGGCCCGTGCCCCTTCCAGCCGGCGCGGCGCAGCGCGTCCAGCCCCCGGTGGTAGCCGGTGCGCGCGTAGGCGTACGACTCGACGACCCGGCCCGCCTCGAACGCGTCGTCGGCGAGCATCGCCCAGGCCAGCGAGAACGTCGGATGCGCCGCCGCGACCTCCACCGGAGGCCGGGACTCCTCACCCAGCAGCCGGTACGCGTCCTCGTTCTCCGGCAGATACGTCGGATCGGGCCCGCCGAGCAGGTTCTTGTGCGTCGTCATGCCCGCCAGTCTGCCACTCGGACAGGCGGACCTTGCGATCGTGGGGGACCATTGCGGAGGATGCACCGTGGGGACCGGGGCCCCCGTGCCGGTAACGGCAGGGGCGGACCGCTACCCGGAGTGCATGTTCAGGAGACAGCGATGTCCCAAGAGGCTCACGAGACTCACGAGTCCGAGGCCCCGCATCTCGACTTCCAGGGGACGACCCCCTACGAGGACTACGTCAAGGCGGACGTCCTCACCCATCTGCAGCACACCCTCTCCGACGATCCCGGAGAGATGGTCTTCCTGGTCACCACCCAGGTGATGGAGCTGTGGTTCACCGTCGTCGTCCACGAGTGGGAGACGGCGGCGAAGGCGCTGCGGGGCGACGACGTACCGACCGCGGTCGCCGCGCTGAAGCGGTCCGTGCGGGAGCTGGAGGCGCTGAACGCCTCCTGGAAACCGCTCGGCCAGCTCACCCCGCAGCAGTTCAACTCCTACCGCTCCGCCCTCGGCGAGGGCTCCGGATTCCAGTCGGCGATGTACCGGCGGATGGAGTTCCTGCTCGGCGAGAAGTCCGCGTCCATGCTGGTCCCGCACCGGGGCGCCCCGCGGGTGCACGCCGAGCTGGAGAAGGCGCTGCACGAGCCGAGCCTGTACGACGAGGTGCTGCGGCTGCTCGCGCGGCGCGGGCACGCCGTACCGGAGGAGGTCCTGCGCCGGGACGTGTCGCGGCGCTACGAGCCGTCGCCGGAGGTGGAGCGGGTCTGGACGGCCGTCTACGCCGGTGACGAGAACGACGAGCTCGCCCGCCTCGGCGAGGCGCTGACGAACGTCGCCGAGCTGGTGTGGCGCTGGCGCAACGACCATCTGGTCGCCACCCGCCGTGCGATGGGCGCCAAGGCCGGCACGGGCGGCTCCGCCGGGGTGGCCTGGCTGGAGAAGCGGGCGCAGAAGAACGTGTTCCCCGAGCTGTGGACGGCGCGGTCGTATGTCTGAGTCCATGTCTGAGCTGAGGATGAAGGCGGAGAAGCTGGACGGGGCCGACGAACTGGCCGCCAAGCGGGGTGAGTTCGTCCTCGATGACGTCGTCTATCTGGACGGCAACTCGCTGGGCGCGCTGCCCGCCGCCGTTCCGGGCCGGGTCGAGGACGTGGTCCGCAGGCAGTGGGGCGAGCTGCGCATCCGGTCCTGGACCGAGGGCGGCTGGTGGACGGCGCCCGAGCGGATCGGCGACCGGATCGCGCCACTCGTGGGAGCGGCGGCCGGGCAGATCGTGGTCGGCGACTCCACAAGTGTCAACGTGTTCAAGGCGGTTGTGGGCGCGGTGCGCCTCGCGCGGCAGCGGGATGCGGCGCGTGACGAGATCGTCGTCGACGCGACCACCTTCCCCACCGACGGGTACATCGCCGAGTCGGCGGCCCGGATGACCGGCTGCACCCTGCGCCCCGTCACCCCGGCCGAGGTGCCCGGCGTGCTCGGGGAGCGCACCGCCGCCGTGCTGCTCAACCACGTCGACTACCGCACCGGCCGGCTGCACGACCTGCCCGCCCTCACCGCCGTCGTGCACGAGGCGGGCGCGTACGTCGTCTGGGACCTGTGCCACAGCGCGGGCGCGCTGCCGGTGGGCCTGGACGCGCACGGCGTGGACCTCGCGGTCGGCTGCACCTACAAGTACCTCAACGGCGGCCCGGGTTCACCGGCGTACCTCTACGTACGGCGCGACCTCCAGGACCGCTTCGACTCCCCGCTGCCCGGCTGGAACTCCCACGCGGAGCCCTTCGGCATGCGCCCGGACTTCGAGCCGGCGCCGGGTGCCCTGCGCGGGCGGGTCGGCACGCCGGACATCCTGTCCATGCTCGCCCTGGAGGCGGCGCTGGAGGTCTGGGACGGGGTCTCGATCGAGGCGGTACGGGCGAAGTCCCTGGCCCTGACGGACTTCTTCCTGGAGTGCGTCGAGGCGTACGTCCCCGAGGGCCGCGTCGAGTGCGTGACACCCCGGGACCACGCCGAGCGGGGCAGCCAGATCGCCCTGCGCTGCCCGGACGCCGGTGAGGTCATGCCGCGGCTGATCGAGCGGGGCGTGGTCGGCGACTTCCGCCACCCGGACGTCCTGCGCTTCGGCTTCACCCCGCTGTACGTCGGTTTCGCGGACGTGGAGCGGGCGGCGCGGGTGCTGGCGGAGGTGCTGGCGGAGGCCGGCGCCTAGGAATCGTCCTTGGGGGCCGCCTCTGGTGTCCGCCGGGGGCGGCCCCCTGGCCCGAGTGACCGAGCGTGACATCCCCATGTGGGCGCGGGTGTGCGGCCTGATACCGTCCCGGCCGACGGCGGGTCTCCTCGCCGGTCCGCCGAGTAGGTTTCATCGCTGGAAGGTTGGGACATGTCGGACGCCGCAGACACCGCCGCAGCAGCCGCCCGGGCCGCCGCCGAGGAGGAGTCGGCGTTCTCCCACGCGCCCGTCGATCCCGTCGCCACGGCGGCCTACGGCGACGACCCGGACCAGGTGATCGACTTCTACGCGCCGCGTGCCGGGGACGCCGACGGCCGGCCCGCTCCCGTGGTCGCCGTCCTGCACGGCGGCGCCTGGCGCGCGCCCTACGACCGCCGTCACCTCAGCCCGTTCGCCGCGTTCCTGGCCCGCCGGGGCTTCGCCGTGGCCAGTGTGGAGTACCGGCGGGGCGCGGGGGAGG
>NZ_JAOCQE010000127.1 GCF_025290915.1 Streptomyces sp. 15-116A
CCCCGGCCCAGCACGCGGCCGGGGCGCCCGCTGCGTTCGCCGGGCCCTCGGCCGCGGACGGCAGGCGTCATGGTTCCGGCGCCCGATTCCTCGCCTCGCCGGTCTCCGGCGCGGGCCGGGGCGGGGCGACGGCCATCAGGTCCGCGTCAGGGTTTCAGACGTGGCTCGCGACCGAGCAGGACGTAGGTGCCCGGTGCGCTGAAGGCCGCCTTGGTGCGCAGGCCGGTGCGGTGGTGGAAGGTGATGTCGCCGGCGCGGCCATCCCCGTCGACGGGGGTTTCCGCCTCGGGCCCTGACCGCCGGCACGACGCTCCCGGCCCCGTTCCGTCGGCCCCGTCCCGTTGGCCCCCGTCCCATGCGGCCCCCCTCCGGCGGTCACGCCCGGTTACTATGCTCGGACGATGTTGAGAGAGGTCGCCGCCACCAGCTATGTCGCCCCCCTGCGGTCCGGCGGTTCCGTCCCCGGCATCGTGGAGGCCGACGACCTCGGCACGTACGTCGTGAAGTTCACCGGCTCCGCGCAGGGGCGCAAGGCGCTGGTCGCCGAGGTGATCGTGGGGGAGCTGGCGCGGGCGCTGGGGCTGCGGTTCCCGGAGCTGGTGCTGGTGCACTTCGATCCGTCGATCGCCGGGGACGAGCCGCACCAGGAGGTGCGCGAGCTGCACACCTCCAGCGCCGGGGTCAATCTCGGCATGGACTATCTGCCGGGCGCGCGGGACTTCACGCCCGAGGTCGCCGAGGAGTTCGCGGTCGATCCGGTGGAGGCGGGCCGGATCGTCTGGCTCGACGCGCTCACCGTGAACGTCGACCGGACCGTGCACAGCTCCAACCTCGTCGTGTGGCCGACGCTCGGGGTGGCCCGGCCCCGGCTGTGGCTCATCGACCACGGGGCGGCGCTCGTCTTCCACCACCGCTGGGACGGCACCGACCCCGCGAAGGCCTACGACTTCCGGCACCACGCGCTCGGGCAGTACGGGCCCGACGTACGCGCCGCGGACGCCGAACTCGCGCCCAAGGTGACCGAGGAGCTGCTGCGGTCCATCGCGGCCGAGGTGCCCGACGCCTGGCTGGACGGCGAGCCGGGGTTCACCTCGCCCGACGCGGCGCGCGAGGCGTATGTGTCGTACCTCCACGCGCGCGTGCGGGCGTCCGGCGCCTGGCTGCCGACCGACTTCCCCAGCGCACAGCAGATCGCCGCGGAGAACGCGCTCCGCGCCGAGAGGACCCAGCGGGGCCGTCCGGACTGGCTCAAGCAGGTGCCCGACCTGCACGGCCGCCCGGCGGTGGAACAGGACGGGACGGTGCACGTGCGATGACATCCGGCGACCGGCGCGTGGAGATCGAGTACTGCACCCAGTGCCGCTGGCTGCCCCGCGCCGCCTGGCTGGCGCAGGAGCTGCTGACGACCTTCGAGCAGGAGCTGACCGAGCTGGCGCTCAGGCCCGGCACCGGCGGTGTCTTCGTCGTCCGGGTCGGCGACGAGGTGGTGTGGGACCGGCGCGAGCAGGGCTTCCCGGAGCCCACGGCCGTCAAGCGGGCCGTACGCGACCGAGTGGCCCCGGGGAAGTCCCTGGGCCACTCGGACGGCACGTCGTAGGGCTCAGCCCTTGAGCTGCTCGTACGCCGGCAGCGTCAGGAAGTCGGCGTAGTCCTCGTCGAGGGACACCTTCAGCAGCAGGTCGTGCGCCTGCTGCCAGTTGCCCGCCGCGAACGCCTCCTCGCCGATCTCCGCGCGGATGTTCGCCAGTTCCTCGGCGGCGACCTTGCGGGCCAGCTCGGCGGTGACCTTCTCGCCGTTGTCGAGGACGACACCGGCGTTGATCCACTGCCAGATCTGCGAGCGGGAGATCTCGGCGGTGGCGGCGTCCTCCATCAGGTTGAAGATGGCGACCGCGCCCAGGCCGCGCAGCCACGCCTCGATGTAGCGGATGCCGACCTGCACGGCGTTGACCAGGCCGTTGTACGTCGGCTTTGCGTCGAGCGAGTCGATCGCGATGAGGTCCTCGGCCTTGACAAAGACGTCCTCGCGCAGCCGGTCCTTCTGGTTCGGCTTGTCGCCGAGCACCTTGTCGAAGGACTCCATGGCGATCGGCACCAGGTCGGGGTGGGCGACCCAGGAGCCGTCGAAGCCGTCGTTCGCCTCGCGGTCCTTGTCGGCGCGGACCTTCTCGAAGGCGACCTTGTTGACCTCGGGGTCCTTGCGGGACGGGATGAACGCCGCCATGCCGCCGATGGCGTGCGCGCCGCGCTTGTGGCAGGTGCGCACGAGGAGTTCGGTGTACGCGCGCATGAACGGGGCGGTCATCGTCACCGCGTTGCGGTCCGGCAGGACGAACTTCGCGCCGCCGTCACGGAAGTTCTTGACGATGGAGAACAGGTAGTCCCAGCGGCCGGCGTTCAACCCGGAGGCGTGGTCGCGCAGTTCGTAGAGGATCTCCTCCATCTCGTACGCGGCCGTGATCGTCTCGATGAGGACGGTGGCGCGGACGGTGCCCTGCGGGATGCCCAGGTAGTCCTGCGCGAAGACGAACACCTCGTTCCACAGGCGGGCCTCCAGGTGGGACTCCGTCTTCGGGAGGTAGAAGTACGGGCCCTTGCCGAGGTCGATCAGCCGCTTGGCGTTGTGGAAGAAGTACAGGCCGAAGTCGACGAACGCGCCCGGCACCGGGGTGCCGTCGGCGTCGGTGAGGTGACGCTCGTTCAGGTGCCAGCCGCGCGGGCGCATGACGACCGTCGCCAGCTCCTCGTTCGGGCGCAGGGCGTACGACTTGCCGCTGCGCTCGTCCGTGAAGTCGATGTTCCGGGTGTAGGCGTCGATCAGGTTGAGCTGGCCGAGGACGACGTTCTCCCAGGTGGGGGCGGAGGCGTCCTCGAAGTCGGCGAGCCAGACCCTGGCGCCCGAGTTGAGGGCGTTGATGGTCATCTTGCGGTCGGTGGGGCCGGTGATCTCGACCCGGCGGTCGTTCAGGGCCGCGGGGGCGGGGGCCACCTTCCAGGAGTCGTCCGCGCGGATCGCGGCCGTCTCGGGGAGGAAGTCGAGGGTGGAGGTGCGGGCGATCTCGGCGCGGCGTTCCGCGCGGCGGGCGAGGAGCTCGTCACGCCGGGGCGTGAAGCGGCGGTGCAGCTCGGCCACGAAGGCGAGCGCGGGCTCGGTGAGGACCTCTTCCTGCCGGGGCAGGGGCTCGGCGTCGACGATGGCCAGCGGGGACGGCGCTGGTGCGGACATCAGCTGTCACTTCCTTACGCGTGCATGGCGTGGCACCGGGTGCCAGTCGACCCGGGTACGGCTGAGGACGCCCGGAGAGAGGCCGGGCCCTTCTGAGCAGTGGATAGTAGTTTCCTCATGGTGGAAGTTCAATGGTTTGTTGATGTCGAGATTCTCTGAGTCGAGGGAAGGTGGCGCTGGGTGCCACGCCGTTCACTCCAGGTGGACCAGGTCGGCCTCGGTGTCGATGTCGTACGGATCGGCCACGTCCCCGCACTCGACGAGCGTGATCCGCTCCGTGTGCTCCTTCAGATAGGCGCGTGCCCCCCGGTCGCCGGTCGCAGTCGCCGCGACACCGGCCCAGTGCGCGGCACCGAACAGCACGGGGTGGCCGCGGACGCCGTCGTAGGCGGCGGACGCCAGGGACCCGGGGGAGTCGTACGCCCCGAGTACCCGCGCGACGGCCTGCGCACCGATCCCCGGCTGGTCGACCAGCGAGACCAGCGCGGCCCGCGCCCCGCTCCCGGCCAGCGACTCAAGTCCCGCCCGCAGGGACGTCCCCATGCCCTGCTCCCACGCGGGGTTGTCGACGAGCACACAGCCCGGCAGCGAGGCCCGCTCCCGCACCTCGTCCGCCCGCGCGCCGAGTACCACGTGCACGCGCGTGCAGCCGCCCTCGCGCAGCATCCGCACCGCGTGCTCCACCAGCGGCCGCCCCCGGTGGGTCAGCAGCGCCTTGGGCCGCCCCCCGAGGCGCCGCCCGCCGCCGGCCGCGAGCAGGAGCCCGGCGACCGGGGTGTTGTCCCCGCTTGCCCGATGTGTCGTCATGCCCCCTGCATACCGCACCGGCATGAAGGGCCGGATGTCACGCTGTGGTGCAAGTTGATGACGCAGCGGACTGGCGCGGGAGGCGTCGGGTGGCGTTTACTGGCGCGCACCGAAACCGGCGGGGAGAAGGAGTGCCGGGGACGGGATGCGCACAACGACGTGCCAGGGGGAGGACTGTGTTGCGGAGCGTGGAGCAAAGGCGCGTGGCCGGCGGCCGCGAGGACCCACGGGTGACGGAGCTGCGCTCCGCCGTGTCCCGGCTGCGCCGTCAACTCGCCGCCCATCCCGCGGAGTTCCCCGACCGCAGCATCGCGGAGGAGGAACTCGCGGCCCTCGACGCCATGGCCCTGAGCGGCACCCCGGAGATCCCCCGCCTGCGCCGCTCGTTACTCCTGATCGCCGGCGCGATCGGCTCGGTGAGCGCTCTGGGCGGCGGCCTGAGAGACGTCCGGGACGCGGTGGACCTCTTCGGCCCGTCCCCCAGAAATTGACGCACGCGAGGACGAAGGTCCTGTGGGCGGCGAAAGAGAGCTGCACTGTGGACGGACGGCGCTGACAGCGCCCCTCCAGGGGCGCGGGGAACTGCGCGACCAGCCCCACTCAACCCGCACCCCGAAGAGGGCAGACCCTCTACGGCGCGACCGCACCCTCAAGACGCCGACGCGCCCCCCGACGTCGTCAGCACCTCGGACAACTCCGCCGCCACCTGCTGCAACACCGGCACGATCTTCTCCGTCGCCGCCTCGGTCACCCGCCCCGCCGGCCCGGAAATGGAGATCGCCGCCGCAGTCGGAGAATCCGGCACCGGCACCGCGAGACACCGCACCCCGATCTCCTGCTCGTTGTCGTCCACCGCGTATCCCTGCCGGCGCACGTCCTCCAGCGCGGCGAGGAAACCCTCCGGCGTCGTGATGGTCTTCTCCGTCGCCGCGGGCATCCCCGTACGCGCGAGCAGCGCCCGTACCTCCTCCGGCGGGAAGAACGCCAGCAGCGCCTTGCCCACACCGGTGGAGTGCGGCAGCACCCGCCGGCCCACCTCGGTGAACATCCGCATCGAGTGCTTCGACGGCACCTGCGCCACGTACACGATCTCGTCGCCGTCGAGCAGCGCCATGTTCGCCGTCTCCCCGGTCTCCTCGACCAGCCGGGCGAGATAGGGGCGGGCCCACGTGCCGAGCAGCCGCGAGGCCGACTCGCCGAGCCGGATCAGCCGCGGCCCGAGCGCGTAGCGGCGGTTCGGCTGCTGTCGGACATACCCGCAGGCGACGAGTGTGCGCATCAGGCGGTGAATGGTCGGCAGCGGCAGCCCGCTGCTCGCGGACAACTCGCTCAGACCGACCTCCCCGCCCGCGTCCGCCATCCGTTCGAGCAGATCGAAGGCGCGCTCGAGGGACTGCACGCCACCGCTGGCGGCGGCGGTCCGGGCGGAGTCGGTGGTGCTGGCGCTGGACGTCGGCACGGCGCGTTCCTTTCGGGACTGGCAGGAAGGGCCAAAGCCTACCCGGCAGCCGGTTGACTGCCTGCTTGTGCAGAGCTACGTTCTGTGTGACGGAATTCTATTTCCGCTTTGTGGAAACGTCCAGAGGGTGACCGCGAGCGCTCCCGTAGGGGAAGGGTGCTCTTGACGGCACCGGAGCGGGAGTGAAGACTCCTTCAACAGAACGTTGAATTTCGCCAGGCGGAAGTCCTGGAAGTCCACACAAGGTCAGGAGGGTCCGGGTGTCCGACGCCGAACTGGTGCTGCGCTCGACGCGGGTCATCACTCCCGAGGGGACGCGCGCCGCGACCGTCACGGTCGCCGGCGGCACGATCACGGCCGTCGGGCCCCACGACGCCCCGGTGCCCGAGGGCGCCCGCCTGGAGGACCTCGGCGACCACGTCCTGCTGCCCGGCCTCGTCGACACCCACGTGCACGTCAACGACCCGGGCCGCACCGAGTGGGAGGGCTTCTGGACCGCCACCCGAGCGGCGGCGGCCGGCGGCATCACCACCCTCGTCGACATGCCGCTCAACTCCCTCCCGCCCACCACCACCGTCGAGAACCTGCACGTCAAGCAGAAGGTCGCCGCCGACAAGGCGCACATCGACGTCGGCTTCTGGGGCGGCGCCCTCCCCGGCAACGTCAAGGACCTGCGCCCGCTGCACGACGCCGGCGTCTTCGGCTTCAAGTGCTTCCTGTCCCCGTCCGGCGTCGACGAGTTCCCGCACCTCGACCAGGAGCAGCTGGCCCGCTCCCTCGCCGAGATCGCCGCCTTCGACGGCCTGCTGATCGTGCACGCCGAGGACCCGCACCACCTCGCCGCCGCCCCGCAGCACGGCGGCCCCAGGTACGCCGACTTCCTCGCCTCCCGCCCGCGCGACGCCGAGGACACCGCCATCGCGCACCTCGTCGCCCAGGCCAAGCGCCTGAACGCGCGTGTGCACATCCTGCACCTGTCCTCCAGCGACGCGCTGCCGTTGATCCGCGAGGCCAGGGCCGAGGGCGTCCGCGTCACCGTCGAGACCTGCCCCCACTACCTCACCCTCACGGCCGAGGAAGTCCCGGACGGCGCCAGCGAGTTCAAGTGCTGCCCGCCCATCCGCGAGGCCGCCAACCAGGACCTGCTGTGGCAGGCGCTGGCCGACGGCACCATCGACTGCGTGGTCACCGACCACTCCCCGTCCACCGCCGACCTCAAGACGGACGACTTCGCCACCGCCTGGGGCGGCATCTCCGGCCTCCAGCTGAGCCTCGCCGCCGTCTGGACCGAGGCCCGCAGGCGCGGCCACGGCCTGGAGGACGTCGTGCGCTGGATGTCGGCCCGTACGGCCGAACTGGTCGGCCTCGACGACCGCAAGGGCGCCATCGCCCCCGGCCGCGACGCCGACTTCGCCGTGCTCGCCCCCGACGAGACCTTCACCGTCGACCCGGCGGCCCTCCAGCACCGCAACCGCGTGACCGCGTACGCGGGCAGGACCCTGTACGGCGTCGTCAAGTCCACCTGGCTGCGCGGCGAACGCATCGTGGCGGACGGCGAGTTCACCGCACCGAAGGGCCGCCTGCTCACCCGAACCCACTGACACCCACCGGACCGAAAGGCAGGAACACACCACCGTGACGGCGATCGAGACCTTCACCGGCGACGCGAACCCCTACCAGGGCGGCGACCCCTACGCGGACTACCGCACCGCCGACTTCCCCTTCACCCACCACGCCGACCTGGCCGACCGCCGTCTGGGCGCCGGTGTCATCGCCGCCAACGACGAGTTCTTCGCCCAGCGCGAGAACCTGCTGCTGCCCGAGCGCGCCGAGTTCGACCCCGAGCACTTCGGCCACAAGGGCAAGATCATGGACGGCTGGGAGACCCGCCGCCGCCGCGGCACCTCCGCCGAGCACCCCTGGCCGACCGAGGACGACCACGACTGGGCGCTGATCCGCCTCGGCGCACCGGGCATCGTCCGCGGGATCGTCGTCGACACCGCCCACTTCCGCGGCAACTACCCGCAGGCCGTGTCCGTCGAGGCCACCTCCGTACCCGGCTCGCCGTCGCCCGGGGAGCTCCTCGGCGACGACATCAAGTGGACCACCCTGGTCCCGCGCACCGCGGTCGGCGGCCACGCGGCCAACGGCTTCGCCGTCTCCGTCGAGCAGCGCTTCACCCACCTGCGCCTCAAGCAGCACCCCGACGGCGGCATCGCGCGCCTGCGCGTCTACGGCGAGGTCGTCCCCGACCCCGCCTGGCTCCAGGCGCTCGGCACCTTCGACGTCGTCGCCCTGGAGAACGGCGGCCAGGCCGAGGACGCCTCCAACCTCTTCTACTCGCCGGCCACCAACACCATCCAGCCGGGCCGCTCCCGCAAGATGGACGACGGCTGGGAGACCCGCCGGCGCCGCGACCGGGGCAACGACTGGATCCAGTACCGCCTGGTGGAGCAGTCCGAGATCCGCGCGATCGAGATCGACACGGCCTACCTGAAGGGCAACAGCGCCGGCTGGGCGTCGGTGTCGGTGAAGGACGGCGAGACCGGCGACTGGGTGGAGATCCTGCCACGCACCCGGATGCAGCCCGACACCAACCACCGCTTCGTGCTCCCGCAGCCCGCCGTCGGCACCCACGCGCGCGTGGACATCTACCCCGACGGCGGCATCTCCCGCCTGCGCCTGCACGGCTCCCTCACGGAGACCGGCACCGCCCGCCTGACCGCCCGCCACCAGGAACTGGGCGGCTGACCCACCCCGAGACCCGTGGGACGCGCCGCCCTGGACAGCAGCGGCGCGTCCCACGCGCACCTCACCTCGTGCGGCTATGCCGCATGGCCGCCGTCCACCGAGAACTCCGCTCCGGTGACATACGCGGCCGACGCCAGGTGGGCGATCGTCGACGCCACCTCCTGCGGTGTGCCGAAGCGGCCGAGAGCGGTCAGGGACGCCTGGGCGTCGGCGAAGGGTCCGTTCGCCGGGTTCATGTCGGTGTCGACCGGCCCCGGGTGGACGATGTTCGCGGTGATGCCGCGCGGCCCCAACTCCCGTGCCAGCGCCTTCGTCAGGCCGATCAGGGCCGACTTCGTCATCGCGTAGAGCGTGCCGCCGGGCCCCGGCACGCGCTGGGTCATGCAACTGCCGACGGTGATGATCGCCGCGCCCGGCCCCATACGCGAGGCCGCCGCCCGGGACGTGAGGAAGACGCCCCGCACATTGACGGCCAGCACCCGGTCCAGATCGGCCACCGAGATGCCCTCCACGGGCCCCAGCAGCCCGACACCTCCGTTGTTGACCAGGATGTCGAGCCCGCCCAGCGCCTCCGCCGCGCGCTCCACCGCGCCCGCCGCCTCTCCCGCGTCGGCCAGGTCCGCCCGCAGCGCCACGGCCCGGCGCCCCAGCGCCTCGATCTCCCGTACCACCTCCGCTGCCCCGTCCTTGCCGTGCACATAGGTCACGGCCACGTCCGCGCCCTCCCGCGCCAGCCGCAGAGCCGTCGCCGCGCCGATGCCCCGGCTGCCGCCGGTCACCAGCGCCGCCTTGCCGATCAGGTCTTCCGAAACCTTCGTCCGTGTGTTCATGCCTCCATCCCAGCGGCCCCGTCCCGCACGTGCTGGCGGCGAACGGACGTCGACCTGCCGCACCGATGAGTTGCGGACGCCGCGACGGTCTGAGCTGATGACCGCACAGCACCGCACACACCACTCGCACCGCTCCCGAGCAAGGAAAGGCAGGCACCCGCCATGGGCAAGCTCGTCGTCACCACCTTCGTCACCCTCGACGGCGTCTACCAGGCGCCCGGCGGCCCCCGGGAGGACACCCGCGACGGCTTCGAGCACGGCGGCTGGAGCGTCCCGTACGGCGACGAGGACTTCGGCCGGTTCATCGACGGCGTCTTCTCGCGCGTGGGCGCCTTCCTCCTCGGCCGCCGCACCTACGACATCTTCGCCGGCCACTGGCCGAAGGTCACCGACCCCGCCGACCCGGTCGCCGGCAAGCTGAACGCCCTGCCGAAGTACGTCGTCTCCGGCACCCTCACCGACCCGGAGTGGTCCGGCACCACCGTGATCACCGGCGACCTCGCCAAGGAGGTCACCGCCCTGAAGGAGCGCACCGACGGCGAGCTCCAGGTGCACGGCAGCGGCGCCCTCGTCCAGTCCCTGTTCTCCGCCGACCTGGTGGACACCCTCCACCTGCTGACCTTCCCGGTCGTCCTCGGCACGGGCCGCCGCCTGTTCCCGGAGGGCTCCCTCCCGACCGCCTTCCGCCACACCGGCGGGAGCATCACCGGCGCGGGCGTCTCCATCCAGTCGTACGACCGGGTCGGCCGCCCGGAGTACGGCTCGTACGAGCTCCCGGAGAACGCGTAGGCCCCGGGCGCGAGTTGATCCTGCCGCCCGGTGCGGTGACCGGGCGGCAGATGAACGCCGTGCGAACTCGTCGAACGGGACGGGAGGATCCTGTGGTTGTCATTGACATGCCAGCATCTACGCGCGTCAGTATGAAGCCATGCGATTCCCCCCACGCGCCGCCCGGACCGGCGCAGCAGCCGCAATCCTGTCCGCCCTCCTCGTGGGCGGCACCGTCACAGCGACCCCCGCAGGCG
This sequence comes from Streptomyces sp. 15-116A, assembly GCF_025290915.1. Classification (GTDB taxonomy): domain Bacteria; phylum Actinomycetota; class Actinomycetes; order Streptomycetales; family Streptomycetaceae; genus Streptomyces. The sequence continues at coordinate 10,099 of NZ_JAOCQE010000127.1, forward strand.
CCGCCCCGGCAGCGGTCGGCGACATCTGCTACAGCGACCTGCCCTCGCAGGCGCACGACACCCTGGACCTGATCGAGCAGGGCGGCCCCTTCCCGTACGAACAGGACGGGACCGTCTTCCAGAACCGTGAGGGCATCCTGCCCAGCCAGTCGACCGGCTATTACCACGAGTACACGGTGATCACCCCCGGTTCCCCCGACCGCGGCGCCCGCCGGATCGTCACCGGCGAGGAGCACCAGGAGGACTACTACACCGCCGACCACTACGCCTCGTTCGACCTCGTCGACTACGGCTGCTGACGGCTCGCCGCAGCGGCGAACAGGGCGCCGCCCAGCACCAGCAGGGCGGCGCTCACGTAGATCTCGTGGCCGTCGAGGAAGCCGATCCGCTGCACCAGTCCCCAGTGCCAGTCGGTGAACTCGTGCAGCAGACCGGCCACGCCCTGCACCACGGCGAGGAAACCCAGGAACTCCAGCAGTTGCTTCATGGCACCGAGCGTCGCCGCGCGGGTGCCATGTGTGCATCGGTCGCGGGGTTGGATGCGGGCCTACGGAAGATCCTCCCTCGCGGCGGCCGGTGCGCCGAAAGTCTGCGGTGCGGCGACTTTGGTCGGTGATCCGGCCGACGCGGGGGACCCGGCGTGTCACCCCGCGTAGATTTGTCGACCGTGAGGACAGACGAACCGGCCCCGACCGTCCCGGCGTTCCCCTCGCGCCGCTGGCTGCTGCCGTCGGCGCTGGTCGAGGAGCTCGACCCGAGGCCGGGGCATCCGGGCGGCCGGCGGCCCCGGCGTACCGTGCGCGACTGGGTCGTCGACTTCACGAGCTTCCTGCTCGCCGTCGTCATCGGCCTGCTCACGGTCGACACCCTGCAGAACGAGACGAACCTGTCCCCGGGCATCGAGGCCGCCGACCAGCTGATCGGCGCGCTCGCCTGCGGCGCCGTATGGCTCCGCCGCCGCTGGCCGGTCGGGCTGGCCGTGGCGATGGTCCCCGTCTCCTTCGTCTCGGCCACCGCGGGCGGCGCCGCCCTGATCGCCCTGTTCACCCTCGCCGTGCACCGGCCCTTCCGGTACGTCGCCTGGGTGGGCGGCGTCGATCTCGCGCTGCAGCCCCTCTACTTCTGGCTGCGGCCCGAACCCGGACTGCCGTACGTCGCGGCCGTCGCCTTCAGCTGGGTGCTCATCTCCGCGGTCGCGGGCTGGGGCATGCTCGCCAGGTCCAAACGGCGGCTCATGCTGAGCCTGCGTGACCGGGCCCGGCGCGCCGAGACCGAGGCACGGCTGCGGGCCGAGCAGGCGCAGCGGCTCGCCCGGGAGGCCATCGCCCGGGAGATGCACGACGTCCTCGCCCACCGCCTGACCCTGCTCAGCGTGCACGCGGGCGCGCTGGAGTTCCGGCCCGACGCGCCCCGCGAGGAGGTCGCCCGCGCGGCCGGGGTCATCCGGGAGTCCGCCCACGAGGCCCTGCAGGACCTCCGGGAGATCATCGGCGTACTGCGCGCCGGCGAGTCCGACGACGCGGGCCGCCCGCAGCCCACCCTCGCGGCGCTGGACACCCTGGTCGCCGAGTCCCGCGAGGCCGGCATGAAGGTCACCCTCGACCAGCGGGTCACCGACCCTTCGGCCGTCCCCGCGTCCATCGGCCGCACCGCCTACCGCATCGCCCAGGAGGGCCTGACCAACGCCCGCAAGCACGCCCCCGGCACGGAGGTCACCGTGAGCGTCACCGGCGGCCCGGGGGAGGGGCTCGCCGTCGCCGTACGCAATCCGCGCCCCGAGGGGGACGTACCGCACGTGCCAGGCGCCGGGCAGGGGCTGATCGGCCTCACCGAACGCGCCACCCTGGCGGGCGGCACCCTGGAGCACGGTCCGGCACCCGACGGCGGGTTCGAGGTACGGGCACGGCTGCCGTGGGCGTAGCGGGGACGCGCCCGTGGCGACCGGGATCACGTCCGCCTCCGAAGAACCGTGATCGAGCAGGCCCCTGCCCTCGACCACCGTGATCGAGCCGGCCCCCCGACCACCGTGATCGGCCCGCCCCCAGCCGCCGACAACCATGATTACGTAGGCCCCATGACTGCGATCAGACTGCTCCTCGTCGACGACGACCCGCTGGTGCGGGCCGGGTTGTCCTTCATGATGGGCGGCGCCGGTGACATCGAGGTCGTCGGTGAGGCCGCCGACGGCGGTGAGGTCGAGGCGCTGGTGGACCGCACCCACCCGGACGTGGTCCTCATGGACATCCGGATGCCGGGCGTGGACGGCCTGACCGCCACCGAGCGGCTGCGCCGGCGCACGGACGCCCCGCAGGTCGTCGTGCTCACCACCTTCCACGCCGACGAGCAGGTGCTGCGCGCCCTGCGCGCCGGAGCCGCCGGGTTCGTCCTCAAGGACACCCCGCCCGCCGACATCCTCGACGCGGTACGCAGAGTGGCGGCCGGCGATCCCGTGCTCTCGCCCACCGTCACCCGGCAGTTGATGCAGCACGCGGCCGGAACCGCCGCCGACACCCGCCACGCACGCGCGCGTGAGCGCATCGCCGCCCTCAACGACCGCGAGCGCGAGGTCGCCGTCGCCGTCGGCCGGGGTCTCGCCAACGCCGAGATCGCCGCGGAGCTGTTCATGAGCGTGGCCACCGTCAAGACCCACGTCTCGCGCATCCTGGCCAAGCTCGACCTCAACAACCGCGTCCAGATCGCCCTGCTCGCCTATGACGCGGGCCTGTTGGAGGACGCCGAGGACCGCTGAGGGACACTGGGACGCCGCGCCCGGCGTGACCGACCCGCCCGAAGGAGCCCTCGCCGCCATGACCGAGACCGCCGCCCTCGACCTCGCCACGGCCCAACAAGCCCTGGACAGCCAGCCCTTCAGCCGGCTGGTGGGCGCGCGGGTGACCGCCTTCGGGGACGGCGGCGCCACCCTGGAGATCGACGTCCGAGAGGAACTCCACCAGCAGCACGGCTTCCTGCACGGCGGCGTCCTGTCCTACGCCGCCGACAACGCCCTCACCTTCGCGGGCGGCGCCGCTCTCGGCCCGCACGTCCTCACCGGCGGCTTCTCCATCCAGTACCTCCGCCCGGCCATCGGCCGCACGCTGCGCGCTCGCGCGCAGGTCGTGCACGCGGGCAGGCGGCAGGCCGTGGTCCGCTGCGACCTGCTGATGACCGGCGAGGACGGCTCCGAGACACTCTGCGCGGTCGCCCAGGGCACGGTCCTGCCGGTCCCGGCCCCCTGACGCTCCTCACCCTCCAGGGTCACCCGAAGAGCGCCGCCGCCCCGCCCGGGATCTCCGCGAGCCGGACCGGCCTGCGCTCGCGCCGGGACAGCTCGCACGCCTCCGCGATCCGTAGCGCCTGCAAGGCCTCCCGCCCGTCGCAGGGGTTGGCCCGCTCGCCCCGCACCACCTCGACGAACGCGACCAGCTCCGCCTCGTACGCCGGTCCGAACCGCTCCAGGAACCCGGTCCACGGCTTGTCCGCGGCCGGCGGCCCGGTCGGCTCGGTGGACGCGATCGGCGTACGGTCGTCCAGCCCGACCGCGATCTGGTCCCGCTCCCCGGCCAGCTCCATGCGCACGTCGTACCCGGCGCCGTTCATCCGCGTCGCGGTGAGCGTGGCGAGCGTGCCGTCGTCCAGGGTGAGCAGCGCCGCGCCCGTGTCGACGTCGCCCGCCTCCCGGAACATCGCGGGCCCGGCGTCCGACCCGGCCGCGTACACGTCCGCCACCTCCCGGCCGGTCACCCAGCGCAGGATGTCGAAGTCGTGGATCAGCGTGTCCCGGTACAGCCCGCCCGACTGCGGCAGATACCCGGCGGGCGGCGGCTCCGGGTCGCTGGTCATCGCCCGCACGGTGTGCAGCCGGCCGAGCCGCCCCGAGCGCACCGCCTCGCGCGCGCCCGCGTACCCGCGGTCGAACCGCCGCTGGAACCCCATCTGCAGCACGGTCCCGGCCGTCTCCACCTCCGCGAGCGCCTGCAACGTGCCCGGGAGGTCCAGCGCGATGGGCTTCTCGCAGAACACCGGCAGCCCGGCGCGCGCAGCCCGCCCGATCAGTTCGGCATGCGCCGACGTCGCCGTCGTGATCACCACCGCGTCCACGCCCCAGGTGTAGATCTCGTCCACCCCGGGCGCCGCGGTCTCGCCCAGCCGCTGGGCGAGCGCCTGGGCGCGCGCCGGATCGGCGTCCGTCAGGATCAGCGAGCCGACGTCGCGGTGCCTGCTGAGCGTGTGGGCGTGAAGGGTGCCGATGCGGCCCGTACCGATGACCCCGATGCGCATGGAAACAAAGTGCGGCCCGCACCCCGCCCTGTCAATCCGTATGTCCGGACAACCGAACTACACAACTTCCCGTCAACAGCGCACGGAGCTACGCTCGGGCCGTGCCGAAACCAGACGTGGACCCGACCGTGCAGCTGGAGCTGAGCGTGGACCGCAGCTCCCCCGTGCCGTTGTACTTCCAGCTGTCCCAGCAGCTGGAGGCCGCCATCGAGCACGGCACGCTGACCCCCGGCAGCCTGCTGGGCAACGAGATCGAGCTCGCGGCCCGGCTCGGCCTGTCCCGTCCGACCGTCCGCCAGGCGATCCAGTCCCTCGTCGACAAGGGCCTGCTGGTCCGCCGCCGCGGAGTCGGCACCCAGGTCGTGCACAGCCAGGTCAAACGCCCCCTGGAACTGAGCAGCCTCTACGACGACCTGGAGTCCGCCGGCCAGCGCCCCGCCACGAAGGTCCTGGTCAACACGGTCGTCGCCGCGTCCGCCGAGGTGGCCGCCGCCCTCGGCGTCCCCGAGGACAGCGAGGTCCACCGCGTCGAACGCCTCCGCCTCGCCCACGGCGAGCCGATGGCGTACCTGTGCAACTTCCTGCCCCCCGGCCTTCTCGACCTCGACACCGCCCAACTGGAGGCCACGGGCCTGTACCGCCTGATGCGCGCGGCCGGCATCACCCTGCACAGCGCCCGCCAGACCATCGGCGCGAGAGCGGCCACCGAGCCGGAGGCCGACCGCCTCTCCGAGCCCCCCGGCGCCCCCCTGCTCACCATGCAACGCGTCACATACGACGACACGGGCCGAGCAGTGGAGTACGGCACACACACGTACCGCCCGAGCCGCTACAGCTTCGAGTTCCAGCTCTTGGTCAGAAGCTGAACTACAGCCGGCGTCAGGGGCGCGGGGAACTGCGCGAAGTACCACAACGCACCCGCACCCGGCAACGAAACAGGAGCCCACCCACCCCTGAACCGTTCGGCACCCAGCACAGCCGTACGGCACAATCGCACCCGATGAGCACCTACCGCGACTTCACGGCCCCCATCGGCTCCCGCCGTGCCCCGGTCCTCAAAACCGTCGGCACCCGCGAGCGCCGGTCCCACCTGTCGGCCCCCCGCGTCCCGACCGTGGGCATCGACATCGGCGGCACCAAAGTCATGGCAGGCGTCGTCGACGCGGACGGCAACATCCTCGAGAAGCTCCGCACCGAGACCCCGGACAAGTCCAAGAGCCCCAAGGTCGTCGAGGACACCATCGTCGAACTGGTCCTCGACCTCTCCGACCGGCACGACGTGCACGCCGTCGGTATCGGCGCCGCCGGCTGGGTCGACGCCGACCGCAACCGCGTGCTCTTCGCCCCCCACCTGTCCTGGCGCAACGAGCCCCTGCGCGACCGCATCGCCGGCCGCCTCGCGGTCCCCGTCCTGGTGGACAACGACGCCAACACCGCCGCCTGGGCCGAGTGGCGCTTCGGCGCTGGCCGCGGCGAGGACCACCTCGTCATGATCACCCTCGGTACGGGCATCGGCGGCGCGATCCTGGAGGACGGCCAGGTCAAGCGCGGCAAGTACGGGGTCGCCGGCGAGTTCGGCCATATGCAGGTCGTCCCCGGCGGACACCGCTGCCCCTGCGGCAACCGCGGCTGCTGGGAGCAGTACAGCTCCGGCAACGCCCTGGTGCGCGAGGCCCGCGAGCTGGCCGCCGCCGACTCGCCGGTCGCGTACGGGATCATCGAGCACGTCAAGGGCAACATCGCCGACATCACCGGCCCGATGATCACCGAGCTGGCGCGCGAGGGCGACGCCATGTGCATCGAGCTGCTCCAGGACATCGGCCAGTGGCTCGGCGTCGGCATCGCCAACCTCGCCGCCGCCCTCGACCCGTCCTGCTTCGTCATCGGCGGCGGCGTCTCGGCCGCCGACGACCTGCTGATCGGCCCCGCGCGCGACGCCTTCAAGCGCCACCTCACCGGCCGCGGCTACCGCCCCGAGGCCCGCATCGTCCGCGCCCAGCTCGGGCCCGAGGCCGGCATGGTGGGCGCCGCCGACCTGGCCCGACTGGTCGCCCGCCGCTTCCGCCGCGCCAAGCGCCGCCGTGTCGAGCGCTACGAGAAGTACGCACAGTTCCGCCGTACGACCCGGGAGGCCCTGTGAACGGCGATCTTCCCCGCCAGAGCGGCGCCCCGGAGCGGCCCCGGCCGGCCGAGGACCGCCGGCACATGATCCGCCGCCGTGCGCTCACCCTGCTGATCATCGTGCTGCTCATCGGCATCCCGGCCGGGTACCTGGTGATCTCCGCGAACCAGAGCCGGGCCAGCGGCAAGGACAAGGAGGCGAAATACGCGGCGACCGGTCTGACCGAGGGCTGGCCGTCGAAGGTGCAGCGCCGCATCTACCAGGTGCCGATACCGCACCCGGCCTGGTGGGTGGCGTACTACGAGACGAACAACTGGAAGACCAGCCGTCTCTACGTCGAGTTCGAGACCACCGACGCGGGCCTGAACGCGTTCCTCACCAGCATGGGCGTCACTCCGGACGACCTGGACCGGGGCGACCTCACCATCGGCGAACGCGACCGGCAGATCACCGGCTGGCGCTTCGACGGCCCCGGCACGTGGTCGGGCCTGGTCCACAAGCAGAAGAACCCGGCGCCCACGCACGACGTCGTCGTCAACCACGACAAGCCCGGCTATCCGAGGGTGTACCTCGTCTCCCGGACCGTGCCCTGACGGTGACCGCCGGGCCTTCCTGAACCGGCCGCCGGGGCCGATTGTCAGACCCCGCCCGTAGAGTCGAAGACGACTGATCGGGCAGACGGGCGGGAGGTGACAGGACGTATGAGCGAGGGCACCGCGGTGGCCGCGCGGGGCATGTCCCCGGGGGCCGGCGAGGGGGAGCCGGGTGTGTCACTCCGCCTTCCGGCCGTCTTCCTGCCCGGGGCTGTGCCGTGCGAGGGGCGGATCGCTTTTTACGACCCCGAGGGTGACTCTTTGTCCGGGCCGGGCGGGCCGGACACGGAGGCCGGGGACGCCGAGGCTGGGCAGGGTTCGAACCGGGCACCGCTGGAAGCGGATGGAGCCGGGGGCGTGGCAGCGACACAGCTCACCGTCGTACGACCGCACGGCGCCGGTGTGCGGCGGCGGACCGTCCCCGCCCTGTCCCTGCCCCTCGACGCGGCGCTCCCCCTGCTGGTGCGGGCGCGGCACGATCCCGCGGCGCACCCGGCC
>NZ_JAOCQE010000128.1 GCF_025290915.1 Streptomyces sp. 15-116A
GAGGTCGCCGCGATCTGGGGCGTCGCCGAACTGCCGCAGCGCTACGGCCGCGACACCGGCCAGATCGTCGAGGCCGCCGCCAACGGCGAACTGCAGGCGCTGCTGGTCGCCGGCGTGGAGGTCGCGGACCTGCCCGACCCGGCACGCGCGCGTGCCGCACTCGCCGAGGCCGGGTTCGTGGTCTCCCTGGAGCTGCGGCCCAGCGAGGTCACCGAACTCGCCGACGTCGTCCTCCCGGTCGCCGCCGTCGCCGAGAAGGCGGGCACCTTCCTCAACTGGGAGGGCCGCGTCCGGCTGTTCGAGGCGGCGCTCAAGCCCGACCACATGACCCGCCGCATCGCACCCACCGACGCGCGCGTGCTGCAGATGCTGGCCGACGCCATGGACGTTCACCTGGGGCTGCCGGACCTGCGCACCGTGCGCGCCGAACTGAACCGGCTCGGCGCCTGGGACGGGCCGCGCGCCACCGAACCGCTGGAGACGGCGGGCGCGCTGCCCCGGCCGGCCGCCGGGGAGGCGGTGCTCGCCGGGCACCGGCTGCTGCTCGACCAGGGCGTCCTGCAACAGGGCGACGAGGCCCTCACCGGTACCCGGCACGCCGCCCACGCGCGCGTGTCGGCCGCCACGGCCGCCGAGGTCGGCGTCAAGGACGGCGACCTGCTCGCGGTGACCGGCACCGCGGGCACCGTCGAACTGCCGCTGGCCGTCACCGAGATGCCCGACCGCGTGGTGTGGCTCCCGCTCAACTCCGTCGGCGGCGGCGTCGCCTCCGACACGGGGGCGCGGCCCGGCTCCCTCGTCCGCATCGGCCCGGCGACGCTCGCCGGTGAGGCCACCGAGGAGGTGGAGGCATGAGCGCGAACGTCGCCGCCATCAGTCCGTACGTCGCCGCTGAGGACCTCTCGATGTTCGGCCGCGACCCCTGGTGGCTGATCGCCGTCAAGGCGGTGTTCTGCTTCGCCTTCCTGATGGTGACCGTGCTGATCTCCATCGTGATGGAGCGCAAGGTCGTCGCCTGGATGCAGCTGCGCATCGGCCCCAACCGGCACGGCCCCTGGGGCATGCTCCAGTCGCTCGCCGACGGCGTGAAGCTGATGCTCAAGGAAGACGTCGTCGTCAAGCGCGCCGACAAGGCGGTCTACATCCTCGCGCCGATCGTCGCCGCGATCCCGGCCTTCATGGCGTTCGCGGTGATCCCGTTCGGCCCGGCCGGCAACGAGATCTCGATCTTCGGTCAGCGCACCACGATGCAGCTCACCGACCTGCCGATCGCGATGCTGTACATCCTCGCGGTCGCCTCGGTCGGCATCTACGGCATCGTCCTGGCCGGCTGGAGCTCCGGATCCACCTACCCGCTGCTGGGCGGCCTGCGCTCCTGCGCGCAGATGATCTCCTATGAGATCGCCATGGGCGCCGCCTTCGCCTCCGTGTTCCTCTACTCGGGGTCGATGTCGACGTCGGCCATCGTCGAGCAGCAGACCGACCGCTGGTTCATCGTGCTGCTGCCGGTGTCCTTCCTCATCTACGTCGTCACCATGGTCGGCGAGACCAACCGCGCCCCCTTCGACATGCCCGAGTCCGAGGGCGACCTGGTGGGCGGCTTCAACACCGAGTACTCGTCGATCAAGTTCGCGATGTTCATGCTCGCCGAGTACATCAACATGGTGACCGTCTCGGCCGTCGCCGTGACGCTCTTCCTGGGCGGCTGGCGGGCCCCCTGGCCCATCAGCACCTTCTGGGAGGGCGCGAACCACGGCTGGTGGCCGATGCTCTGGTTCACCGGCAAGCTGCTGAGCCTGCTGTTCATGTTCGTCTGGCTGCGCGGCACGCTCCCGCGGGTCCGCTACGACCAGCTGATGAAGCTCGGCTGGAAGGTCCTCATCCCGGTCTCCCTGGTGTGGCTGATGCTCGTCGCCACCGTCCGGGCCCTCAGGAACGAGAACTACGACTTCGCCGACATCGCCCTCTACATCGGCGCCGCCGTGCTCGGCCTGCTGCTGCTCTCCTTCGTCGCCGACATGTTCCGCGCGAAGGCCAAGCAGGCGGAGCAGCCCGCCGAGACCCCGGCCGCGTTCGATCCGACGGCGGGCGGATTCCCCGTACCGCCGCTGCCCGGACAGGAGTTGCCGCCGGTGCCAAGGCGCCGCCCGCGCCGGGAGCGAGAGCTGATTGTCAGTGGTGGGCCCGATACTCACAGTGACGGATCTGTGGGTGGATCTACGGATGGAAAGGAGGCGTCCGATGGCTGAGGAGCCCAAGGAGGCCAGGCCCACGTCGCCTGGTTTCCTGAACCCCGTGGCCGGCTTCGGCGTGACCTTCAAGGCCATGTTCAAGAAGCGGCTGACCGAGCAGTACCCGGAGCAGCAGAAGACCACCGCTCCCCGCTTCCACGGACGGCACCAGCTCAACCGCCATCCGGACGGCCTGGAGAAGTGCGTCGGCTGCGAGCTGTGCGCCTGGGCGTGTCCCGCCGACGCGATCTACGTGGAGGGCGCGGACAACACGGACGAGGAGCGCTACTCGCCCGGCGAGCGGTACGGCCGCGTCTACCAGATCAACTACGCCCGCTGCATCCTGTGCGGACTGTGCATCGAGGCGTGCCCCACGCGCGCGTTGACCATGACCAACGACTTCGAGCTGGCCGACTCCAGCCGGGCGAACCTCATCTACACCAAGGAGCAGCTGCTCGCCGGTCTGGAGGAGGGCATGGTCGAGGCCCCGCACGCCATGTACCCGGGCACCGACGAACAGGACTACTACAAGGGCCTGGTGACCGAGGCCGCGCCCGGCACCGAGCGCCAGGTCCCCCACTCCAAGGGCGAGGTGGTGCAGGAGGCCGACTCCACCTTCGGCCCGGAGGAACCGGCCTCGGAGAAGGTGATCGGGCGATGACCGAGCAGCTCGCCGCCTACTCCACCTCCACCGGAGAGGCCGTCCAGTTCTGGATCCTCGGCACGATCGCGGTGATCGGCGCCCTGTGCACCGTCTTCATGAAGCGGGCCGTGCACAGCGCGCTGTGCCTCGCCGGAACCATGATCATCCTGGCGGTGTTCTACCTCGCCAACGGCGCCTACTTCCTGGGCGTCGTGCAGATCATCGTCTACACCGGCGCGATCATGATGCTGTTCCTGTTCGTGGTGATGCTCGTCGGCGTCACCGCGGCGGACTCCCTGAAGGAGACCATCAAGGGCCAGCGCTGGCTGGCCCTGCTGTGCGGGCTCGGCTTCGGCATCCTGCTGATGGCCGGCATCGGCAACGCCTCGCTCACGGAGTTCAACGGCATCGGCCAGGCCAACGCGAACGGCAACGTGGAGGGCATCGCCGCCCTGCTGTTCACCAAGTACGTCTTCGCCTTCGAGATCACCGGCGCCCTGCTCATCACGGCCGCCGTCGGCGCCATGGTGCTCACCCACCGGGAGCGCACCGAGCGCGCGAAGACCCAGCGCGAGATGGCCGAGCGGCGCGTCCGCGAGGGCACCTACCTGCCGCCGCTGCCCGCCCCGGGTGTGTACGCCCGGCACAACGCCGTCGACATCGCCGGCCTGCTGCCCGACGGCACCCCGTCCGACCTCACCGTCAGCAAGACGCTGCGGGACCGCGGTCAGGTGCGTGACGTGTCGCAGGAGGCGCTCAACGACCTGCGGGCGCTGGAACAGCGCGCGGAGGAGCGCCTGGAGCGCACGGCGGTCGAACCCTTCAAGGGGTTCAAGCGGTCCGAGGAGGCGTCGAAGTGAACCCGGTCAACTACCTCTACCTCGCCGCCCTGCTGTTCACGATCGGCGCCACCGGCGTGCTGATCCGGCGCAACGCGATCGTGGTGTTCATGTGCGTCGAGCTCATGCTCAACGCCTGCAACCTCGCGTTCGTCGCCTTCTCCCGGATGCACGGCAACCTCGACGGCCAGATCATCGCCTTCTTCACGATGGTCGTCGCCGCCGCGGAGGTCGTGGTGGGGCTGGCGATCATCGTGTCCCTGTTCCGTTCCCGCCACTCGGCCTCGGTCGACGACGCCAGCCTGATGAAGTTGTGAGGGGCTGAAACGTGGAGAACCTGATTGCGCTGCTGGTGGCGGCGCCTCTGCTCGGAGCGGCGGTCCTGCTGTGCGGCGGACGCCGGCTGGACGCCGTGGGCCACTGGATCGGCACGCTGCTCGCGGCCGTGTCCTTCGTCCTCGGCGTCGTCCTGTTCACCGACATGCTCGGCAGGGGCGCCGAGGAACGCACGCTCACCCAGCACCTGTTCAGCTGGATCCCCGTCGAGGGCTTCCAGGCCGACGTCGCCTTCCAGCTCGACCAGCTGTCGATGACGTTCGTGCTGCTGATCACCGGCGTCGGCTCGCTGATCCACCTGTACTCCGTCGGGTACATGGAGCACGACGAGCGGCGCCGCCGCTTCTTCGGCTATCTCAACCTGTTCCTCGCGGCGATGCTGCTGCTCGTCCTCGCCGACAACTACCTGCTGCTGTACGTCGGCTGGGAGGGCGTCGGTCTCGCCTCCTACCTGCTGATCGGCTTCTGGCAGCACAAGCCCACCGCCGCCACGGCCGCGAAGAAGGCCTTCCTGGTCAACCGCGTCGGCGACATGGGCCTGTCCATCGCGATCATGCTGATGTTCCTGTGGTTCGGCACCTTCGCCTTCGAGCCGGTGCTCGGCAGCCACGGGGAGGCTGGGCTCGCGGGCGCGGCCGGTGAGGACAAGCTCACCGCGATCGCGCTGATGCTGCTGCTCGCGGCCTGCGGCAAGTCCGCCCAGGTGCCGCTGCAGTCCTGGCTCGGCGACGCCATGGAGGGCCCGACCCCGGTCTCGGCCCTGATCCACGCCGCGACGATGGTGACCGCGGGCGTCTACCTCATCGTCCGCTCGGGCGCGATCTTCAACGGCGCGCCCGACGCGCAGCTCGTCGTCACCATCGTCGGCGCGGTCACGCTGCTGTTCGGTGCGATCGTCGGTTGCGCGAAGGACGACATCAAGAAGGCGCTGGCCGGCTCGACCATGTCGCAGATCGGCTACATGGTGCTCGCCGCGGGCCTCGGCCCCATCGGCTACGTCTTCGCGATCATGCACCTGGTGACGCACGGCTTCTTCAAGGCCGGGCTGTTCCTCGGCGCCGGTTCCGTGATGCACGGCATGAACGACGAGGTCGACATGCGCCGCTACGGCGGCCTCAGGAAGTACATGCCGATCACGTTCATCACCTTCGGCCTCGGCTACCTCGCCATCATCGGCTTCCCGGGCCTGTCCGGCTTCTTCTCCAAGGACAAGATCATCGAGTCGGCGTTCGCCAAGGGCGGCACCGAGGGCTGGATCCTCGGCGCCTGCGCCCTGCTCGGCGCGGCCATCACCGCGTACTACATGACGCGCGTGATGCTGATGACGTTCTTCGGCGAGGAGCGCTGGCGCAACGCCCCGACGCCGTCCCCGGACCGGCCCGATGTGGAGCCCGCCGCCGAGACGCGCGGCGCGGCTGACTCCGGACATGCCGCTGCCGCGGCGGGGCCCCCGCACCCGCACGAGTCGCCGGGCGTCATGACGATCCCGATGATCGTGCTGGCGGTCGGCTCGGTGTTCGGCGGTGCGTTCTTCAGCATCGGCGACCGCTTCGTGCACTGGCTGGAGCCCATCACCGGGCACGACCACGGTCACCCGCCGGTCAGCGCCCTGACGGTGACGATCTCCACCGTCGCCGTGATGGTGATCGGCGTGGCCGTCGCCTGGGCCCAGTACGGGCGCCGTCCGGTGCCGGCCGTCGCCCCGCGCGGGTCGCTGCTCACCCGGGCCGCCCGCCGCGATCTGCTCCAGGACGACTTCAACCACGTGGTTCTGGTGCGCGGCGGCGAACACCTCACCCGCTCGCTGGTGTACGTCGACCACACCCTGGTCGACGGGGTCGTCAACGGCACGGCCGCCTCCATGGGCGGCCTGTCCGGGCGGATGCGCAGGCTGCAGAACGGCTTCGCGCGGTCCTACGCGGTCTCGATGTTCGGCGGCGCGGCGGTCCTGGTCGCCGCGACCCTGCTGATGAGGGCGGTCTGATACCGATGTCCTTTCCTCTGCTGACAGCGACGGCGGCGCTCCCGGCCATCGGGGCGATCGCCACGGCCGCCGTACCGGCCGCGAAGCGCACCGCGGCCAAATGGCTCGCGCTGCTGTTCTCGCTCGCCACGCTGGTGCTCGCGATCGTCGTCCTGGTGCGTTTCGACCCGGGCGGCGAGCGCTACCAGCTCACCGAGTCCCACGCGTGGATCGCCGACTTCGGCGTCCGCTACGAACTGGGCGTGGACGGCATCGCGGTGGCGCTGATCGCGCTGACCGCCCTGCTGATCCCGTTCATCATCCTGGCGGGCTGGCACGACGCCGACCCGCTGGAGACCGGCAGCAGGCGGTGGCGGCCCACCCAGGGCTTCTTCGCGCTGATCCTGGCCGTCGAGGCGATGGTGATCCTCTCCTTCGAGGCCACTGACGTCTTCCTCTTCTACATCTTCTTCGAAGCCATGCTGATCCCGATGTACTTCCTCATCGGCGGCTTCGGGGACCGGGCCCACGAGCACGGCGAGGAGAAGGCGGCCACCCAGCGGTCGTACGCCGCGGTCAAGTTCCTGCTCTACAACCTCGCCGGCGGTCTGATCATGCTGGCCGCGGTGATCGGGCTGTACGTGGTCGCCGGGAACTTCTCGCTCACCGAGATCGCCGAGGCCCGCGCGAGCGGCGAGCTGGACATGGCGACCAGCACCGAACGCTGGCTGTTCCTCGGCTTCTTCTTCGCCTTCGCGGTGAAGGCGCCGCTGTGGCCGCTGCACACCTGGCTGCCCAACGCCATGCAGGAGTCCACCGCGCCGGTCGCCGTGCTCATCACGGCGGTCGTCGACAAGGTGGGCACCTTCGCGATGCTCCGCTTCTGCCTCCAGCTGTTCCCGGAGGCCAGCAAGTGGGCGACGCCCGCGATCCTCGTCCTGGCGCTGATCAGCATCATCTACGGGGCGCTGCTCGCGGTCGGCCAGCGCGACATCAAGCGGCTGATCGCGTACGCGTCGATCTCGCACTTCGGCTTCATCATCATGGGCATCTTCGCGATGACCAGCCAGGGCCAGTCCGGTGCGACGCTCTACATGGTCAACCACGGCATCTCGACGGCCGTGCTGATGCTGATCGCCGGCTTCCTGATCTCGCGGCGCGGCTCGCGGCTCATCGCCGACTACGGCGGAGTGCAGAAGGTCGCCCCGGTGCTCGCCGGCACCTTCCTGATCGGCGGCCTGGCGACGCTCTCGCTGCCGGGACTGGCGCCTTTCGTGAGTGAGTTCCTGGTCCTGGTCGGCACGTTCACGCGCTACCCGGTGATCGGCATCATCGCCACCTTCGGCATCGTCCTCGCCGCGCTCTACACCCTCGTCCTCTACCAGCGGACTATGACGGGCCCGGTGAAGCCCGAGGTCGCGGCGATGCCCGACCTGAGGGTGCGGGAGATCGCGGTGGTGGCGCCGCTGGTGGTGCTGCTGATCTTCCTGGGCGTCTACCCGAAGCCCGTCACGGACATCGTGAACCCGGCGGTGAAGCAGACCATGTCCGACGTCCAAGAAAAGGACCCCCGGCCCGAGGTGGAGGCGGCCAAGTGAGCGCAACAGCCGTCCACAGCCTGTGGACAACGGCGGTAACCGCGGCCGATCCGATCTCGAAGATCGACGCGCCGAAGATCGAGTACGGGCAGCTCGCGCCCACGCTCATCGTCGTCGGCGCGGCGATCGTCGGGGTGCTGATCGAGGCGGCCGTACCACGCAAGTCCCGCTACTACGCACAGATGTTCGTCGCCGTCGTGTCGCTCGCCGCCGCGTTCGCCGCGGTGGTGGCGCTCGCGGCCGACGGATACGGCACGACCAAGGCGGGCATCGCCGCGATGGGCGCCATCGCCGTCGACGGACCGGCCCTGTTCCTGCAGGGCACGATCCTGCTGACGGCCCTGGTCGGCCTGTTCACCTTCGCCGAGCGGCGGCTCGACCCGGAGACGCACGGCAACCGGGTCGACTCCTTCGCGGCGCAGGCCGCGTCCGTGCCGGGCAGCGACAGCGAGAAGAGGGCGGTCAAGGCCGGCTTCACCACCACCGAGGTGTTTCCGCTGCTGATGTTCGCGGTCGCGGGCATGCTGATCTTCCCGGCGGCCAACGACCTGCTGACGCTGTTCGTGGCGCTGGAGGTCTTCTCCCTGCCGCTCTACCTGCTGTGCGCGCTGGCCCGCCGCAAGCGGCTGATGTCGCAGGAGGCCGCGGTCAAGTACTTCCTGCTCGGCGCGTTCGCCTCCGCGTTCACCCTGTTCGGCATCGCCCTGCTGTACGGCTACTCCGGCTCGATGTCGTACGCCACGATCGCGCAGGTCGTCGACGGCACCGTGCAGGACATCACCCCGGCGCTCGCCGGCACCATGGGCAACGACGCGCTGCTGCTGGTGGGCGCCGCGCTGCTGGTGATGGGTCTGCTGTTCAAGGTCGGCGCCGTCCCGTTCCACATGTGGACGCCGGACGTGTACCAGGGCGCGCCGACGCCGGTGACCGGTTTCATGGCGGCGGCGACGAAGGTCGCGGCGTTCGGTGCGCTGCTGCGCGTGCTGTACGTCGTCCTGCCGGGCCTGCGCTGGGACTGGCGGCCGGTGATGTGGGCGGTGGCGATCGTCACCATGCTGGGCGGTGCCATCGTCGCGATCACCCAGACCGACATCAAGCGGCTGCTGGCGTACTCGTCGATCGCGCACGCGGGCTTCATCCTCGCCGGTGTGATCGCGACGACGCCGGACGGTGTCTCGTCGGTCCTGTTCTATCTGGCCGCGTACTCGTTCGTGACGGTCGGCGCGTTCGCCGTCGTCACGCTGGTGCGGGACGCGGGCGGTGAGGCGACGCACCTGTCGAAGTGGGCGGGGCTCGGGCGCCGGTCCCCGCTGGTCGCGGCGGTGTTCGCGGTGTTCCTGCTGGCCTTCGCGGGCATTCCGCTGACCTCCGGGTTCGCGGGCAAGTTCGCCGTGTTCAAGGCGGCGGCGGAGGGCGGCGCGGCGCCGCTGGTCGTGGTCGGTGTGATCTCGTCGGCGATCGCGGCGTTCTTCTACATCCGCGTGATCGTGCTGATGTTCTTCAGCGAGCCGCGGCCCGAGGGACCGACGGTCGCGGTGCCGTCGCCGCTGACCATGACGGCGATCGCGGTGGGTGTCGCCGTGACGGTGGTGCTGGGCGTGGCCCCGCAGTACTTCCTGGAGCTGGCGGGGGACGCGGGGGTGTTCGTGCGCTGACGTCCGGCGTTGTCGGGAGCGGCCCGGTCCTCGCTTGTTGCGGGGTCCGGGCCGCTGTCGTTCACACGTTCGGGTGGGGCCTGTGGATAACTCAAGGGCTGTCGGTGCGGGCCCCTATCGTGGACGCAGTGGTCGAGGAACGGCAGACGGCCCAGGGACGACGTACGGGGGACAGGACGATGGGTGGGACGGGCGGTGTCGCCGACATGGCAGTGACGCGGAGTGAGGCGCTGGCGGCGCTCCACCGGGTGTTCGGGTACGAGGCCTTCCGGGGTGAGCAGGAGGCCGTCGTCGAGCACGTGGTGGCCGGCGGCGACGCGGTCGTCCTCATGCCGACCGGCGCCGGCAAGTCGCTGTGCTACCAGATCCCCTCCCTGGTCAGACCGGGCACGGGCATCGTCGTCTCCCCGCTGATCGCGCTGATGCACGACCAGGTGACCGCGCTGCGGGCGCTGGGCGTGCGGGCCGGGTTCATGAACTCCACACAGGACTTCGACGAGCGGCGCGTCGTCGAGGCGGAGTTCCTGGCGGGCGAGCTGGACCTGCTGTATCTCGCGCCGGAGCGGCTGCGGCTCGACGCCACGCTGGATCTCCTCTCGCGCGGGAAGATCTCCCTCTTCGCCATCGACGAGGCGCACTGCGTGTCCCAGTGGGGCCACGACTTCCGGCCCGACTACCTGACGCTGTCCCTGCTCGGCGAGCGCTGGCCGGACGTGCCGCGGATCGCGCTGACGGCGACGGCCACGCGGGCCACGCACCGGGAGATCACCGAGCGGCTCGGTCTCCAGGGCGCCCGGCACTTCGTGGCGAGCTTCGACCGGCCCAACATCCAGTACCGGATCGTGCCGAAGGCGGATGCGAAGAAGCAGCTGCTGAGCTTCCTGCGCGAGGAGCACGCGGGCGACGCGGGCATCGTGTACTGCCTGTCGCGCAACTCCGTGGAGAAGACCGCCGAGTTCCTCACCCGCAACGGCATCGAGGCGGTGCCGTACCACGCGGGACTGGACGCGGGGACGCGCGCCGCGCACCAGGCGCGGTTCCTGCGGGAGGAGGGGCTGGTCGTGGTCGCGACGATCGCCTTCGGCATGGGCATCGACAAGCCGGACGTCCGCTTCGTCGCCCACCTCGACCTGCCCAAGTCCGTCGAGGGCTACTACCAGGAGACAGGGCGTGCCGGGCGCGACGGGCTGCCGTCCACGGCCTGGATGGCGTACGGGCTCAACGACGTCATACAGCAGCGCAAGCTGATCCAGATGGGCGAGGGCGACGAGGCCTACCGGCGCCGGGCCAACCAGCACCTGGACGCGATGCTCGCCCTGTGCGAGACCGCGCAGTGCCGGCGCGCCCAGCTCCTCGCCTACTTCGGCCAGGACCCCGACTCCTCCGCCTGCGGCAACTGCGACACCTGTCTCACCCCGCCGGAGACCTGGGACGGCACCATCGCCGCGCAGAAGGTGCTGTCCACGGTCGTGCGGCTGCAGCGGGAGCGCGGGCAGAAGTTCGGCGCCGTGCAGATCGTCGACATCCTGCTGGGCAAGCGGACCGCCAAGGTCATCCAGTTCGACCACGACCAGCTGTCGGTGTTCGGGATCGGCCAGGAGCTGAGCGAGGCGGAGTGGCGGGGCGTCGTCCGGCAGCTGCTGGCGCAGGGGCTGCTCGCGGTCGAGGGCGAGTACGGCACGCTGGTGCTGACCGAGGCCAGCGGGGCGGTGCTGCGCAGAGAGCGGGACGTGCCGCTGCGGAAGGAGCCGAAGAAGCCGGCCGGCTCGCGGGCGGCGGGATCGGGGGCGTCGGGTTCCGGGCGCGGGGAGCGCAAGGCCAAGGCGGCCGCGGCCGAGCTGCCCGAGTCGCTCGTGCCGGCCTTCGAGGCGCTGCGGGCCTGGCGTGCGGAACAGGCCCGGGAGCAGGGCGTACCCGCGTACGTGATCTTCCACGACGCCACGCTCCGGGAGATCGCGACGGTGTGGCCGACCTCGGTGCGGGAGCTCGGCGGCATCAGCGGCGTGGGCGAGAAGAAGCTGGCGACGTACGGGGAGGGCGTGCTGGCGGTGCTGGCGGGCCTGGGCAGACCTTCAGAGGAAGCGGCGGGACAGCCTGCGCCGGACGGTGAGGCGCCGGGTCGGCCCGGAGAGGGCGCCGACGGCTGGCCGGCGGACGAGGAGCCGGAACCCGAGCCGGATTGGTGAGCTGACCGGCCCCGGGCGTAGGAAGCCCGCCGGGGTCGTTATGGCAGGGCGGTGAGGCCCGGGGCGAAGGTGATCAGCAGGGGCAGCAAGGGGACCAGGGCCGCCGCGGTCGTCGTCAGGGCGCGGTGGTGGCGGTCGAGGCGGGGCGGGGGCTCCAGCAGGCGGTCGACGCGCTCGCCGAGCAGGCGGTGGCTGGAGGCGCAGGACAGCACGCCGCGGTGCTGGTTCAGCTCGATGAGTGCCAGCGCCGTGGTCAGGTGGCCGCAGCGGCGGGAGGCGGTGTCGTCGGCGGCCAGTTCGACCAGGCGGTGGGTCTGGTCGCAGAAATGGGCGAACAGCGGGATACGGGGGAAACCGGTGGCCAGTGCGGTGGACAGGTGCAGCAGCCAGTCGTGGCGGGCGCGGGCGTGCCCGCGTTCATGGGTGAGGACCGCGTCGAGCTGGTGGTCGGTGAGGCGGTGCAGGGCACCGGTGGTGACGATCAGCTGGGGCGGGTGGCCCGGCATCCACCAGGCGTCCGGGTACTCGTCCTCCAGCACCAGCAGCGGACCGCGCGCGGCGGGGAGACCGGCCGGCAGATCGGGGGCGCGCTCGCGCAGATGCGCCCGTGCCTGCGCCCGGCGCCGGCGGGCCTCGACCAGCTCACGTCCGAGCATCGCGGTCGTCCAGGCGGCACCGCACGCCAGCAGCACGGTCAGCACGGTCGCCCACGGCGAGGCGGCGGACAGATCGTAGGCGGCGGTCACGGCGGGCGGGGCCGGGGCGAACAACTGGGCGCGGACGGTGCCGAAGACGGCGGCGGCACCCAAGGCGAGCGCGGTCACACAGCACAGCAGCACGGTGGCGACGAGGCACTGCCACACCCACAGGGCCACCACCGGCTCCCGTTCCGGCCACTTCGCCCGTGTCAGCGCACGGGGGACGGGCACGGCGGCCGTCACGGCGACCACGCTCAGCAGGAGCAGGCAGACGGTCATGCCACGGGCTCCGGATCTCGTCGGAAGGGCGGCTTCGGGTCGTGCGGGGCGTGCGAGTCGCACGGGCCCGTACCAGCCCGTATCCACACGTCGGTGGACGGGGCGTACGGGTCGTACGGGGTCGTGCGTGGGGTGAGCGGGTGTCGTGTGCGGACGCGGCACACCGCCCGACGCCCAGTATGACGGCGCGGGGCGGTGTGAGGCAGGGGTCGGCCGAGATCCTGGTGGGAACCCGGCCGTGCGGTCGGGGCGGTGTGATCAGGGCGTGGGGACCACCCGGCCGGTGACCTCGCCGAGGCCCACGCGGACTCCGTCCGGGCCGGGCGCCCAGGCGGAGAGGGTCACCACGTCGCCGTCCTCCAGGAACGTGCGCTTGCCGTCGGGCAGTTCGAGCGGGTCGCGGCCGTTCCAGGTCAGCTCCAGCAGGGAGCCGCGTTCCCGTTCGGCGGGGCCGCTCACCGTGCCGGAGCCGTAGAGGTCGCCGGTGCGCAGGGAGGCGCCGTTGACCGTCATGTGGGCGAGCTGCTGGGCGGCCGTCCAGTACATGGTGGAGAAGGGAGGCTCGGACACGACATGACCGTTGACGCTGACGGAGATCCGCAGGTCGTAGCCGCCGGGTTCCTCGTCCGCGTCGTCCAGGTACGGCAGCAGCTCGTGGGTGCGCTCCGGCGGCGCCACCCGGGCCGCGTCCAGGGCGTCCAGCGGGGTGATCCACGCCGACACCGAGGTGGCGAAGGACTTGCCGAGGAACGGGCCGAGGGGCACGTACTCCCAGGCCTGGATGTCCCGCGCGGACCAGTCGTTGAGCAGGCACAGCCCGAAGACGTGGTCGCGGAAGTCGCCGAGCGGCACCGGCCGGCCCATCTCGGACGGCACACCGACCACGAACCCGACCTCGGCCTCGATGTCCAGCCGGACGGACGGGCCGAACACCGGCGCGGGGTCGGACGGCGCCTTGCGCTGGCCCGCGGGGCGCACGACGTCGGTGCCGGAGACCACGACCGTGCCGGAGCGGCCGTGGTAGCCGATCGGCAGGTGCTTCCAGTTGGGCGTCAGCGAGTCGGGCGCGTCGGGGCGGAACATGCGGCCGACGTTCCGGGCGTGGTTCTCCGATGCGTAGAAGTCGACGTAGTCCGCGACCTCGAAAGGCAGGTGCAGGGTGACCTCGGACAGCGGGTGGAACAGCGGCTCGACGGTCTCGCGGTGCGCCGGGACGGTCACCCAGGCCGTGAGCGCCCTGCGCACGTCCGACCAGGCCGTGCGGCCCGCCGCCAGCAGCGGGTTGAGCGTCGGGCGGGCGAGCAGGGAGGCGTACGGGGAGCCGAGGGCGTGCGCCGCCGCGCCGGCGTCGAGGACATGGTCGCCGAGCCGGACTCCCACGGTCCGCTCCGACGAGCCGGGGGGCGAGAACACGCCGTACGGCAGGTTGTGCGGGCCGAAGGGATCGCCCTCGGGGACATCGAAGGGGGGCATCGGGTGCTGCCTCACTTTCGTCTGCGCAGGTGCTCCACGAGACCGTGGCCGTGCCACACGTTACGGGTGCCACCGCGGTCTTGGGCAGAGCCGGTGTGGTGGCGCGGGGGCGCACGGGGCTGCTGAGCAGGGCGGACGGGTACGCCGGGGTACGTGCCCGGCTTCCCCTTGCGTACCGGAAGTTATCCACAGCATGGGATGCAATCTTGACGGAGCGGTGCGAACGGGGCGACTCTGGGCAGGTGCCGGAAGGCCTCGGGGAGGGGGCGGTTCCGAAGGCACACCAGGGGGGCGGATGGCCATCGGTGAGGCCCGTCCGGGCTCCGCGCGGTCTGGCTCGCGGCCGAACAGGCTGGCACGGCTGGAAGAGACCATGCGCGGCCGGCTCGGCCGGGAATGTGTGTACGTGCCGTCATGCAGGTTCGGGCTGTACGTGGCGTTGCGCCACTGGTGCCCGCCGGGCGGCCGGGTGCTGATGTCGCCGGTCAACGACGACGTCATCTTCTTCGTGGTGCTCGCGGCCGGACTGCGCCCGGTGCAGGCGCCGCTGAACCCGCTGGACGCCTCCATCGACATCGATGCCGTGCCCGAGGAGGTGTGGGGCTCGCTGTCGGCCGTCCTGACCACCAATCTGTACGGCAATCCGGACCCGGCGCCCGAACTGAGGGCGCGGTGCGACGCGTTGGGGATCCCGCTGTTCGAGGACGCGGCGCACGCCATCGGCAGCG
This sequence comes from Streptomyces sp. 15-116A, assembly GCF_025290915.1. Classification (GTDB taxonomy): domain Bacteria; phylum Actinomycetota; class Actinomycetes; order Streptomycetales; family Streptomycetaceae; genus Streptomyces. The sequence continues at coordinate 14,630 of NZ_JAOCQE010000128.1, forward strand.
AGGTCGGTGGCCGGCCGGTCGGGGCGTGGGGGAACGCCTCCGTGTTCAGCCTGTCCAAGCACGCCGGCGCCCAGGCGGGCGGCATCCTCGCCTTCGCCGCCCCGGAGCGCTCCGAGGCACTCCGGGCGGCCTGCGCGGACCTGCTCGCCCCGCGCCGGACCACCGCCGAACTCGCCTACGCCGTACGCCCCTACGCGGAGGCGGCCGTGCGGAGACTGGGGCTGCGGCGGGCCGCCTGGGCCACCCTGCGGCTGCTCGGCCTGACGGAACGCGAGGACATCCGTATGCCGCTGCGGCCGCGGGAACTGGCCGCTGCCGCCGGTGCGGCCCCGGATCTGACGGCGTACGACCCCTGGGTGCGCGTCGACATGCACGACTACCGGCTGACGTCCGGCTCCCTGCGGCTGCGGCGGATCGGGCGCAGGCTGGAGCGGCTGGACGAGGTGCTGGCCGCGGCGAGGGAGGGCACGGAGCTGCTGCTGTCGACACCGTGGGCGCTGCGGCGCGAGGGCAGCGCGGTGCAACCGCTGTTCCGGGTGCCGTTGCTGGTGGCGGACCGGGACGCGGCGATGGCGGCGCTGGCGCGGCGCGGCATCGTCGTCGGCTATCTCTACGATCCGCCGCTGGACGACTACGCGGGGGAGGAGTTCACCGACCTCTCGCCCGCGCCGGAGGCGGCACGCTGGTTCGCGCGGCACGCGCTGCCCGTGGATCCGCTGCGGGCGCGGGAGGCTGTGGAGGCGCTGGAGCGGGCCGGGGTGCGGCCCGCGGAGCCGCCGGTGCACCGCACGCGGGAGCCGGGCGGTTCGAGTCCGGGCGACTCGGCTTCGGGGCCGCGCGGATCGGTGCCTGGCGGATCGGTGCCTGGTGGTTCGGTGCCGGGCGGCGAGGAGAGCGGGCCGGATCGGGAGCCGGGGCCGGAGTCGGAGTCGGGGCCGGAGCCGGAGTCGGGGCCGGAGTCGGAGTCGGGACCGTCTCGTGGCTGAGACCCAGGTGCATGAGCGGGCCGCGGTGCGCGACGCCGGCGGTGGGCAGCGGCCTGCCGGGAGCGGATCCGGCTCCGACTCCCTGTTCAAGAACGCCTACTTCCTCATGCTCAGCACGGGCGTGTCCGCCGTGCTCGGTCTCGGCTTCTGGCTGGTGGCCGCGCGCTACTACTCCGAGGACGCCGTCGGTCAGGGCTCCGCCGCGATCGCCGCGATGCGGCTGCTCGCCAGCATCACGGCGACCACGATGATCGGCGCGGTGGTGCGTTTCGTACCGCGCGCGGGCCGCGAGACCGGGCGTCTGGTGTGGGGGGTGTACGGGGCGAGTTCCGTGGTCGTCGCCCTGGCGGCCGGGGTCTTCCTGCTGACCCTCGACCAGTGGGGCGCGTCCTACGCGCCGCTCGGCACGCCGCTGGCGGGCGCGCTGTTCGTCGCCGCGTGCGTGGCGTGGGCGCTGCTCACGCTCCAGGACGGGGTGCTGACGGGGCTGCGCAAGGCGGAGTGGGTGCCGGCGGGCAACGCGGTGTTCTCCGTGGGGAAGCTGGTTCTGCTCGCGGTGTTCGCGAGTGCGCTGCCGGTGCTGGGCATCTTCGTGTCCTGGGCCGTGGCGATCGCCTTCTCCACGCTCCCGCTCGGCTGGCTGATCTTCCGCAGACTCATTCCGCGCCAGGCCGCCGCCGACCGCGACCTCGAACCGCCCCGGCTGCGCGACATGGGGCGCTTCCTCGCGGGGGACTCACTCGGTGCGCTGTTCAGCCTGGCGATGATCAATCTGCTGCCGGTGATGGTCGCGGTCCGCTTCAGCGCCGCCGAGAACGGCTACTTCTACGTGGCGTACACCGTGGGCGGCACGATGGAGTTCATGGCCATCAACATGGCCTCCTCCCTCACCGCCCACGCCTCGCACGACCCGCGCCAGCTCGCCGACGGGGTGCGGGGGGCGCTGCGCCGGATGACGCTGCTGCTGGTGCCGGTGGTGCTGGTCCTCGTCGTGTTCGCGCCGCAGATCCTCACACCGTTCAGCCCGGACTACGCCGAGCACGGCTCGACGGTGCTGCGGCTGCTCGCGCTGGGGGCGCTGCCCCGGGTCGTGGTGGAGCTGTACATCGGAGTGCTGCGCGTGCAGGGGCGCACGGGCGTGCTGGCGGCGCTGCAAGGGGCCATGTGCGTGCTGGTGCTGGGTAGCGCGGCCGTGCTGTTCACCCCGGCGGGGATCTCCGGGGCCGGGTGGGCGGTGCTGAGCAGCATGACGCTGATCGCCGTCGTCTCGGTGTTCGGCCTGCGCGCCGCGCTGCGCGAACGCCCCGGTGAGCAGCCCGAAGGCCCCGCCGCCCCCGCCTACGGCACCCGCTGGGCCAAGCTCAACGCCACCGCCGGGTACGGCACGGGATGGGCCCGCCGGGCCGCGTACGAGGACGCGGACACGGAGAAGGACCCCGAGGACACGGTCACGCTGATCATCGGCCACCCCGGGTACGAGCGCGAGGCCCTCCAGCCGGACACGGTGGCGTTCATCGTGCGGCCGCATGCGTCGGTCGGGCAGGAGACGAGCGGTGCGCGGGAGCAGGTGCCGCGGGAGACGCCGCGGGCGGGGGAGGAGCAGAAGCCGACCGGGGACAACACGCCCGGGCCGGAGGACGAGCGTCCACTGCCCCGGGAGCGGGAGCTTCGGGCGGGGGACGAGGAGCCCGAGCTGCTCGATGAGCGTCCGTCGCTCCCGGGCACAGACGGTGCGCGGGACGAGGATCCCGGGGGCAGGGACAGTGACAGTGACGCCGACGGTGAGCGCCCGGACCTGTCTCCTGAGGCCGACGAGCAGCAGGCCGATGGGCAGCGCTCGCCCTGGGACGTCGTATTGCCGGCCGGGCGTCCCGCATGGAGCTCCGACCTCCCGTCTGGCGGGTCCGGGTGGGAGCGGCGAGGATCCACGGAAGTCAGCA
>NZ_JAOCQE010000129.1 GCF_025290915.1 Streptomyces sp. 15-116A
GTCGCCGCCGGGGTGGTGCTCGGTTTCCCGCTGCTGACCACGCTCGCCCTGCAGACCTCCACCACCGCCCACGCGGCCGTCGTGGTCGGGCTGCTCCCGCTCACCACCGCGTTGCTGTCCGCGCTGCGGGTCGGCGCCCGTCCCTCGCGGACCTTCTGGGCGGCGGCGCTCGCCGGGGCCACCGCGGTGGTGGCGTTCACCGTCCGGCAGAGCGGCGGCGCGCTGAGCACGGCCGACCTGTACCTGTTCGCGGCGCTGCTGGTGTGCGCGGCCGGGTACACCGAGGGCGGCAGGCTGGCCCGGGTGATGCCGGGCTGGCAGGTGGTCGGCTGGGCGCTGGTGCTGTGTCTGCCGCTCACGCTGCCCGCCGCGGCGGTGGCGCTGTCGCTGGAGCCGGTCGAGCTGACCGCGCACAGCGTGACCGGGCTGCTGTGGGTGGCGGCGGGCTCCCAGTTCCTCGGGCTGGTGGTCTGGTACCGGGGCATGGCGGCGATCGGCATTCCCAAGGCGAGCCAGTTGCAGCTCGCTCAGCCGCTGCTCACACTGGTGTGGTCGGTGTTCCTGCTGGGCGAGCACCTGACGCCGGCCGCCCCGCTGACGGCCGCGGCGGTGCTGGTGTGCATCGCCGTCACGCAGCGGACGCGCGGCTGAAAGGGCAGCACGGCCCGCTGCCGAGCGGCGCGCCCACGTCCTAGACTCGAGGTCACGGACCGCTGCTCCCCCATCCACGGTGAGGAGGCCCCGATGCACGCAACCGTCGGTGACCAGCTTGTCCAGCACGGCAGGGTGGTCGGTCAGCACGACAAGGTCGGCGAGATCGTCGAAGTACTGGGCCAGGAAGGCAACCCGCCCTACCGCGTCCGCTTCGAGGACGGACACGAGGGCGTGTGCTCCCCCGGCCCCGACACCGAGATCCGGCACCGGACGACCACGACCCAGCAGTAGATCGCGGTGGATCAGCGCGGGGGCCCGGCCGGCTGCCCGTAGTGGTCGGCGACCACCCGCGCCATCGCCCCGATCGGGTCGGCCGCCACCTCGCGCGCGGAGAAGAAGACGTGACCGCGCACCGGCGTGTACTCCTCGGCCAGCGTGAGGTGGCGGGACAGCTCGGCCGGCTGCTGCCAGGCGGCCGGCTGGGCGGGGTCGCTCGCCTTGTAGAGCGCCTCCCCGATGTGCAGCCGGGTACCGGAGTCCCGTACGACGTCGGCCCACCAGGCGAGCAGCGTCGCGTAGTCGGCGGCGGGGTGGCCGATGTGCCAGTACAGCTGCGGGCAGATGTAGTCGATCCAGTGCTCGCGCGCCCAGCGGCGGGTGTCCGCGTGCAGATCGTCGTACGTCTGCACGCCCGCCCTGGTGTCCGAGCCGAGCGGGTCCGTGTCGCTGTTGCGCCACACCCCGAACGGGCTGATGCCGAACAGCGTGCCGGGGCGGATCTCCTTGATCCGGGCGGCCGTCTCGCGCACCAGCCGGTTCACGTTGTCCCGCCGCCACGCGGCCCGGTTCGGGAAACCGCCGCCGTGGGCGTCGTAGGCGGCGTCGTCGTCGAAGCTCTGCCCGGCGATCGGGTACGGGTAGAAGTAGTCGTCGAAGTGCACCGCGTCCACGGGATAGCGGCGCACCGCGTCGAGCATCGCCTCCTCGACGAAGGCGCGGACCTCGGGCAGCCCCGGGTTGTAGTACAGCCGGCCGCCGTACGGGACCACCCAGCCGGGGTTGCGCCGCGCCGGGTGGGAGGCGACGAGCCGGGCGGGGTCGGCGTGCAGGGCGACGCGGTACGGGTTGAACCAGGCGTGCAGTTCGAGCCCCCGGGCGTGCGCCTCCTCGACGGCCGTGCCCAGCGGGTCCCAGCCCGGGTCGGCGCCCTGGGTGCCGGTGAGGTACTCGGACCACGGCTCGTACGGTGACGGCCACAGGGCGTCGGCGGTCGGCCGCACCTGGAAGATGACCGTGTTGAGCCGGTTCCGTACGGCGGTGTCGAGGTGGGCGATCAGCTCGGCCCGCTGCTCGGCGGCGCTCAGTCCGGGGGCGGAGGGCCAGTCCCGGTTGGACACGCTCGCGACCCAGACGCCGCGCATCTCACCGGTCGCCGCGCCGCCTCCTCCGCTTCCCGTCGCCGCGCCGCCTCCCCCACGCCGTCCCGACGCCGCCGACGCCGGCGGCATCATCGTCAGCGCCGACAGCGCCGCCATCGTGAACGCCCTGCGTGACACTCGTCCCATGCGCACCCCTGGACACCGGCCGATCCGCCCGGTCACGGACCGTTTCGCGCCCAGGATGCCCGACCCCCGCGATCGATCATCGATACTTCGGAGTAACGTGCACGAACGGAGCAGGCACCGGGACCCGGCGAACCTGCCAGAGCCGCAGCAGCGAACAGGCGAGCTGCCCGAAACAGGTGAAGGGGACGATGTGACGGACATCCCTGCGGGAGACATTGCACGCGTCGGAGTGGTGGGCTGCGGCCAGATGGGCGCGGGGATCGCCGAGGTGTGCGCCCGCGCCGGACTGGACGTGAAGGTCGCCGAGACCACCGGCGAGGCCCTGGAGATCGGCCGCACCCGGCTGTTCAACTCCCTGACGAAGGCCGCCGAGCGCGGCAAGATCACCGAGGAGGAGCTGGCGGCCACGCAGGCGCGGCTGAGCTTCACCACGGACCTCGGCGAGTTCGCCGACCGTGATCTGGTGATCGAGGCCGTGGTCGAGAACGAGCAGGTCAAGACCGAGATCTTCCAGGTCCTCGACCAGGTGGTGACCCGCCCGGACGCGATCCTGGCCTCCAACACCTCCTCCATCCCGCTGGTGAAGCTGGCGGTCGCCACCTCGCGGCCGGACCACGTGATCGGCATCCACTTCTTCAACCCGGCCCCGGTGCAGAAGCTGGTCGAGCTGATCCCGGCGCTCACCACCTCCGAGGGCACCATCGGCCGCGCCCAGGTCTTCACCGAGAAGGTGCTGGGCAAGCACGCGATCCGCGCCCAGGACCGCTCGGGCTTCGTGGTGAACGCGCTGCTGATCCCCTATCTGCTGTCCGCGATCCGGATGTTCGAGTCGGGCATCGCCAGCCGCGAGGACATCGACAACGGCATGGAGATGGGCTGCGCGCACCCGATGGGCCCGCTGAAGCTGGCCGACCTCATCGGCCTGGACACGGTCGCCTCGGTCGCCTACTCGATGTACGAGGAGTACAAGGAGCCGCTCTACGCCGCTCCCCCGCTGCTCCAGCGCATGGTCGACGCGGGCCGCCTGGGCCGCAAGACCGGCTCGGGGTTCTACTCCTACGCCTGATCACGCTCAGCGACCAACGCGGGCCCGGCACTTCTTCGAGTGCCGGGCCCGTGGCTTTCACACACCGTGTGCGCGCCGGGTCCGCATATGCCTGACGCACACTCTCCCCACGCGCCCAGCAGGCGAGTTGACTCAGCATGCGCATGCAAGGGACGCATACGACTACGGAAAGGAGCGGTTCGTGACCGCCGATCCCGAGCATTTAGCAGTCCAGGGAGAACTCGCAGAGTTACGACGCAGGATGGACGTGGCCCACGCCCGCGTCGAGGGCGGACTGGCGTTGCTCTCCCATCGCACCGAGGAGACAGCCAAGGAGCTGGAGGACCTGAACGCACGCCTGACGACACTGGAACACACCCGCTGGCCGCTCCAGTCGGTCACGGCGCTCACCGCCGTGGCGGCCCTGGTCGTCGCCGTCTGGCAGGCGTTCGGGCGTTAGGGGGTGCGCGAAGTCCCGCCTGGGACACCTCCTTCAGAGCCGGAGATGGTGCAGCAGGAGTAACGCCGCCGCCATGTTGGCCGCGGGGACCTCGCCGCGGGCGACCAGGTCGGGGACCACCTTCAGGGGGACCCACTCGCGCCGGTCCGACTCGAAGTCGTCCACGGGGTGGCCGACGTACTCGCCCTCCTCGGACCAGTAGATGTGGTGCCGGGCGTCGGTGAGCCCGTTGGACGGCTCCACGCTCATGAGGTGGTGCAGGGGGCCGGGTCGCCATCCGGTCTCCTCCTCCAGTTCCCGGGCCGCCGCGACGGCGATGTCCTCGCCGTCCTCGACCACGCCCGCGGCGAGTTCCCACCCCCAGCTGTCGGTGATGAAGCGGTGCCGCCACAGCAGCAGCACCTCGTTGGCCTCGTTGACCACCGTGGCCACGGCCACGGGCCGCAGCCGTATGAGGAAGTGGTCCAGGTGCCGGCCGTCGGGTAGTTGCACATCCGCGAGATTGACGCTGAACCAGCGGTTTGAGTACACAGTCTGTTCGTTCTGTTTCGTCCACTGCACGGTTCTGCCACCTTCCGCCGAGTAAGGGGCAATATCGCAGCAGGAGCGGTCCGGCAGCAGGCGCACGGCGGACGCCCGCGGCGCAGCGGACGGCGTGGCGGAGGCGCGGCAGGGGGCAGAAGCGGCCCGGGTACGTCCGTGCTACAGCGGTACGCGCAGGGCGCCGTCGATCAGTTCGGCCGCCTCGGCGGTGCCCGCGCAGCCGCTGCGCACGAGATGCTCGCGCACCGCGCGGAGTCTGTCGCGCAGCCGCTGGGACTCCATCCCCCGGGCCTGCTCGGCCATCTGCACCGCGATGGCCACGGCCTTGTCGGCGTTGCCCTGTCTCAGCTCGATGGTGCTGAGCATCGCGAGCCGGTGCACCCGGCCCCGGTCGTGCGCGGGATTGTCCACGGCCGCCGCCGCGTGCTCCCCGGCCGCCGCGATCTCACCGAGGCTCAGCAGCGCCTCCGCCACCTGGACGTTGACCAGGCCCGGCTGGACATAGCCGGTCTCGTCCGGTTCGTATCCGCGCCGGATGCGTTCGGCGGCCTGCTCGGCACGCCGGATGCAGGACAGCGCGCTCGTGCCGTCGCCGAGGTGTGCGTACGCCTTCGCCTGCATCGCGTACAGATCGGAGGCGAGCGCCGGGGTGATGTGCTTGCCGGCGGCCCGCAGCGCGGACTCGGCGAAGGCGACGGCCTGCCGGTACTCCCGCATGAACAGCGACTGGTTGACCAGCAGCGCGATGACGTACGCGCCGAGTCCCCGGTCTCCGCTGGCCTTGGCGAGGCGCAGCGCCTGGTGGAAGTAGCGCTGGGCGAGTCCGTGCGCGTCGGAGTCGTACGCGCAGATCCCGGCGATCGCCACCAACCCGCCGGTGGCCCGGTGGAGTTGGCGGCCGGTGGCGTCGGTGTAGCCGCCGCGCAGCAGCGGGGCGGCCTCGGCGTTGAGGAAGCCGACGATCCGGGCGCGGGTCGCGATGCCGCCGGCCTTGCGGTACATCTGCTCGTAGTGGCTGCGGGCGGCCCGCAGCATGGCGAGGTCGCTCGCTGTGACCCGGTGCCGGCCGCCGCGGGAGACGTCCGTGTCCTCCGGCGGGTTCTCCCACTCCCACACCGGCATCACGGCGGGCGTGCCGGTGACGGCGGGGGCGCCCAGGATGTGCGGCCGCTGCTGCTGGTCGGAGCGCCACAGGGCGGTGGCCCGCTCGACGAAGCCGGACAGGGAGCCGGTGTGCGGCGCGGAGGGCTCACCGGGGACACCGAGGCCGATGTCGTCCAGGGTGACGGGTCGGTGCAGCCGGGCGGCGAGCACCTCACAGATCAGGTCGGGCACCTGGCCCCGCGGCCGCTGCCCCTTCAACCACCGCGCCACGGCGGTGTGTTCGTATCTGAGGGACAGTCCGCGTGCCCGGCCGGCCTGGTTGACGTGCGCGGCCAGTCCCGCGTGCGAGATCCCCGCCTCGTCCAGGATCGCGTCGAGCAGAGTGTTGGGCTGCATGCCGGGCCCCCCGGTGGATCGGTGCCCGACAGCGTACTGGCACGCGGTTCACACGGGGTGTGAACGGAGTGCTCGAATCCGCAGGGTGCGCGCACTGTCGCGGAGAGTTTCCAGCCGGTTGACTGAAATGCCTCGCAAGAGGCCGGCCGGGCCGCCGGCTCCCCCTCGTACAGTGCGGCGGCCCGCTTCCACGCCGTCCGCCCAGCTGCCTGCCCGACACTCCGTGGCGGGGCGGACGGCTCTGCCGGTTGGCTCCGCCGGTTACGCCGGTTGACTCATCGCCGTAGGGGCAAGGGCGCGTTGTCGACTGCCGGTGCGCTGTGGCTGGTCGCGCAGTTCCCCGCGCCCCTGAGGGGGTTGCGCTGGACCTACCTTTAGGGGCGCGGGGAACTGCGCGAACGGCCACCACGCACCCGCAGTCGCCACACCACCGCAGCTCCCCGCCCCTAAGGCGCCCTAACTCCGCAGCACAGCCCCCGTACGCTCGCCCGCGAGGGCAACCGCCGCATCCCGCGCCGCCGACGCCTCATCCACCGTCAGCGTCCGGTCCCCCGCCCTGAAGCGGAGCGCATACGCAAGGGACTTGCGCCCCTCACCCAGCTGCTCAGCGTTCTCATAAACGTCGAACAACCGGATGGACTCCAGGAGTTCACCGGCCCCGTCCCGCAGCGCCGCCTCGACATCCGCCGCCGGAACGAACGCGTCCACGACCAGCGCGACATCCTGCGTCGCCACGGGGAACGTGGAGATGCCCGGCGCCTGCGGCGTGTCGTCGCCGACCCGCTCCAGGACATCGAGGTCCAGCTCCATCGCACAGGTGCGCGCGGGCAGACCGAGGGCCTTCACCACACGCGGGTGCAGCTCACCCGCGTGCCCGACGACCCGCTCCGCACCGTCGACGGTGACGGTCAGCTCGGCGCACCGGCCGGGGTGCCACGGCCCGTACTGGCCCTTGCGGACGACCAGTTCGGCACCGGCCTCCCGGGCCACGGTCCGCGCCGCCTCGACCGCGTCGGCCCAGTCGGCGGGACGGCCCTTGCCCCACCAGCCGGCCTGCTCACGGGCGCCCGCGAGGACCACGGCGACATGCCGCGGCTGGTCGGGCAGCGCCGCGTCCAGCTCGGCGATCTCCTCCTCGGTGGGCCGCCGGTCCACGGGCAGGCGGACGGCGATCCGCTGCTCGTCGCGCGGGTGGAACACCAGCCCCGTCTCGAACAGCGCCAGGTCGTGGCTGCCGCGCCCGTCGTTGCGGCGCAGCGCGCCCAGCAGGCCCGGCAGCAGCGAGGTCCGCAGCGCGGGCTCCTCGTCGCTGAGCGGGTTGGTCAGCTTCACCACGCGGCGGGCGGGGTCGTCGGCGTCGAGGCCGAGCTGGTCGAAGACCTGCTCGCTGACGAACGGGTAGTTCGGCGCCTCGACGTACCCGGCCCCGGCCAGCGCCCGGCCGACGCGGCGGTGCAGCCGCTGCCGGTGGGTCAGGCCGCGTCCGGCGGGCGGCTTGGGCAGCGTGGAGGGCAGGTTCTCGTAGCCCTCGAGCCGGATGACCTCCTCGGCGAGGTCGTTCGGGTCGGTCAGGTCGGGCCGCCAGGACGGCACGGTGACGATCAGCTCGTCCTGCCCGTACACGTCGCAGCCGACCTCCTGCAGACGCCGTACGACGGTCTCCCGGCCGTAGGCGACACCGGCGACCTTGTCGGGGTGGTCCGCGGGGATGGTGATGGTCCGCGGCGCGGTCGGCGCGATGACCTCGGTGACGCCGGCCTCGGCGGTGCCGCCCGCGAGCAGCACCAGCAGGTCGACCGTGCGCTGCGCAGCAGCGGCGGCGGCCATCGGGTCGACGCCGCGCTCGAAGCGCCGGGACGCCTCGGAGGACAGCTTGTGCCGGCGGGCCGTGCGCGCGATGGACACCGCGTCGAAGTGCGCGGCCTCGATCACCACGTCGGCGGTGGCGCTCTCGGCGGTGTCGTGGTCGGCGATCTCCGTGTTCGCGCCGCCCATGACACCGGCGAGGCCGATCGGGCCCCGGTCGTCGGTGATGACCAGGTCCTCGGGGTCGAGGGTGCGCTCCACGCCGTCGAGGGTGGTGAGCTTCTCGCCCGGCTCGGCCCGGCGGACGCCGATGGTGCCCTGGACCAGGGAACGGTCGTAGGCGTGCAGCGGCTGGCCGAGCTCCATCATCACGTAGTTGGTGACGTCCACGGCCAGCGAGATCGGGCGCATGCCGACCTTCTGCAGGCGGCGCTGCAGCCAGATCGGGGAGCGCGCCTCGGGGGCGAGCCCGGTCACCGTGCGGGCGGTGAAGCGGTCGCAGCCGGTGGGGTCGGAGACCTTCACCGGGTAGCCGTAGGCGTTCGGCGCGGGCACGTCGAGCAGGGCCGGGTCGCGCAGCGGCAGCCCGTACGCGGTGGCCGTCTCACGGGCGACGCCGCGGATGGACAGGCAGTAGCCGCGGTCGGGCGTGACGGCGATGTCGAGGACCTCGTCGACCAGCTCCAGCAGCTCGATCGCGTCCTTGCCGATCTCGGTCTCCGGCGGCAGCACGATGATGCCCTTGGTGCCGTCGTCGCCCATGTTCAGCTCGTCGCTGGAGCAGATCATGCCGCGCGACATCCGGCCGTACGTCTTGCGCTCGGCGATCTGGAAGTCACCGGGCAGCACCGCGCCGGGCAGGGCCACGACGACCTTGTCGCCGACCTGGAAGTTGCGGGCACCGCAGATGATCTCCTGCGGCTCGCCGGTGCCGTTGGCCTGGCCGACGTCGACGGTGCAGAAGCGGATCGGCTTCTTGAAGCCCTCCAGCTCCTCGATGGTCGCGACCTGCCCCACCACGAGGGGGCCCTTGAGGTCGGCGCCGAGGTGCTCGACGGTCTCCACCTCGAGACCGGCCGAAATCAGCTTGGCCTGGACGTCGCGCCCGGTCTCCGTCGCCGGCAGGTCGACGTACTCCCGCAGCCAAGAAAGCGGGACCCGCATCAGATCTCCATCCCGAACGGCCGGGTGAACCGGACGTCACCCTCGACCATGTCTCGCATGTCCTCGACGTTGTGGCGGAACATCAGCATCCGCTCGATACCGAACCCGAAGGCGAAGCCGCTGTACTTCTCCGGGTCCACGCCGCAGGCGACGAGCACCCGCGGGTTGACCATGCCGCAGCCGCCCAGCTCGATCCATCCCTCGGAGGAGCAGGTACGGCAGGGCCGGTCGGGGTTGCCGACGGACTCGCCCTTGCAGACGTAGCAGAGCATGTCCATCTCGGCGCTCGGCTCGGTGAACGGGAAGAAGTTCGGCCGCAGCCGGGTCTTCATGCCCTCGCCGAACAGCGACTGCACCATGTGGTCCAGGGTGCCCTTGAGGTCGGCCATGGTGAGGCCCTCGTCGACGGCGAGGAGCTCCACCTGGTGGAAGACCGGGGTGTGGGTCGCGTCCAGCTCGTCGGTGCGGTACACGCGGCCGGGGCAGATCACGTAGACCGGCAGCTCGCGGTCGAGCAGCGAGCGGATCTGCACGGGCGAGGTGTGGGTGCGCAGCACGACGCCGGACTCGGTGCCGCCCTGGGGGCCCTGCACGAAGAAGGTGTCGTGCTCACCGCGCGCCGGGTGGTCCGGGCCGATGTTGAGGGCGTCGAAGTTGAACCACTCGGCCTCGACCTGGGGACCCTCGGCTACCTCGTAGCCCATGGCGACGAAGATGTCCTCGATGCGCTCGGACAGCGTGGTCAGCGGGTGACGGGCGCCCGACACGACTCGGTCGTAGGGCAGCGTGACGTCCACCGCCTCCTCGACGAGCACGCGTGCGTCGCGCTCCGCCTCGAGTTCGGCCTGGCGGGCGGCGAGGCCCTTGTTCACGGCGCCGCGGGCCTGGCCCACGCGCTTGCCGGCCTCGGCCTTGGCGTGCGGGGGCAGGGCGCCGATCTCGCGGTTGGCGAGGGCCAGCGGGGAGGCCGGGCCGGTGTGGGCGACCTTGGCCTCGTGGAGCGCGTCGAGGGAGTCCGCGGCGGCGAAGGCGGCGAGCGCCTCGTCCCGCATGCGCTCGATCTCTTCCGGTTTCAACGTCTCGACCTCGACAGGGTCGTACGACTTATTGGGTGCCGACATCTCTTCCCGTGCTTCCGATTGGCTGGCTGAAGGTCCCCGTCACCGACCCATGGACGGCTCGTCACGGTTTTCGGGACACAAAGGTGCCAAAGGCCGAGTCTAACGGGGTGCTGGTACGCGAATGCGCCCGTGGGTCCTCAGGCGAGATACGCCGGTGCCCCCACGGGCAACGTAAATCGGAACTGGGCGCCACCGGTGGCGGCGCGTCCGACCGTGATGGTGCCGCCGTGGGCCTCGACGATGCCCTTGACGATGTACAGCCCAAGGCCCGTGCCGCCGCGCTTGCTGCCCCGCCAGAAGCGGGTGAAGACGCGGTTCATGGACTCCTCCGGAATGCCGGGCCCCTCATCGCTCACCGTGACCGACGTGCCGGCGTCCTCGCCCTCGCGGGGCGACGCCGTGGCCGTGACGTCAATCGTGACCGTTCCCTCTCCGTGGCGCACGGCATTTTCCAGCAGGTTGCTGAGCACCTGGTCGATCTTGTCGGGGTCGGCCCACAGGTCGGGCAGCGGCTGCTGGACGCGGAGCAGGAACCGGTCGGCGGTGAGTCCGGAGGCGACGTAGGCCTGGATGTGCCGGGAGACGGCGGCGCCGATGTCGACGGGCTGGCGGCGCACCTCCAGCCGTCCGGAGTCGATGCGCGAGATGTCCAGCAGTTCGGCGATGAGGCGGGTGACGCGGTCGGCGTCGGCGTCGACGGTCTCGAGCATCAGCCGCTTCTGGTCGTCGGTGAACCGCTCCCACTTGGCGAGGAGGGTGGCGGTGAAGCCCTTGACGGAGGTGAGCGGGGAGCGCAGCTCGTGGGCGACGGTGGCGATCAGCTCGGCGTGGCTGCGCTCGGTGCGGCGCCGGGCCTCGGTGTCCCGCAGGGTGACGACGACACGCCGTACGGGCCCTGTCGGCCGGGTGCGCACATAGCGGGCGGAGACCAGGACCTCCCGGCCGCCGGGCAGCAGCAGGTTCCGCTCGGGCTGCCGCACCCGGATGGCGAGACCGCCATAGGGGTCGGTCAGCTGCCACCAGCGGCGCCCCTCCAGGTCCTCTAACGGCAGCGCCTTGTCGAGCCGCTGCCCGAGGGCCTCCTCGGCGGGTACGGCGGTGATCCGTGCGGCGGCGGCGTTGAAGCAGACGACCCGTCCGTGCTCGTCGGCGACGACGAGGCCGTCGGGCAGCTCGTCGGGGTCGATCCCGAGGTCGGCGAGTTCACCGGGCCGGGGCGCGGGCGGGCGTGCCGCCCCGTGTGGTCCCGCTGCCCTGCTCGTGCCGACGCTCATCCCCGTACCCCACCTCTCGGACTGCCTCAGGGGGTCCCCGAGCTGGTCACCCTACTAGTTTCCGGTGACGGAGCGGCACCCTCCGGCGGCGCGCTGTGCACGTGCCGACGCGTAGAGACATACGGCGGCGGCGGTGGCGAGGTTCAGGCTCTCGGCCTTCCCGTGGAGGGGCACGCGGACGACGGCGTCGGTGAGCGCGCGGGTCTCCTCGGGCAGCCCCCAGGCCTCGTTCCCGAACACCCAGGCGGTCGGCCCGCCCATGCTCCCCTTGTCCAGCTCCTCGTCGAGGTCGCGGTCCCCGGCCCCGTCGGCGGCGAGCACCCGCACCCCGGCGTCCCGGAGCCCGGCCACGGCCTGCTCGACGGGCACCCCGACGGCGACGGGCAGATGGAACAGCGACCCGACGGACGCCCGCACGGCCTTGGGGTTGTACAGATCGACGGAGGCATCGGTCAGCACGACGGCCTCGGCCCCGGCGGCATCGGCACAGCGCAGCACGGTCCCGGCGTTCCCGGGGTCGCGGACGTGCGCGAGCACGGCGACGAGCTTGGGCCGGGCGGCGAGGATCTCCTCGAACGGCGTGTCGACGAACCGGCACACCCCGACGAGCCCTTGCGGGGTGACGGTGGTGGAGATGTCGGCGATCACCTGCTCCGACGCGAGGTGCACCCGGGCCCCGGCACCGCGCGCCTCCCCGACGATGTCGGCGTACCGCTCCGCGGCCTCGACGGTCGCGAACAGCTCGACGAGGGTGTCCCCGTACGCCGCCGCCTCCCGCACAGCCTGCGGCCCCTCAGCAAGAAACAGCCGCTCCTTCCCCCGGAAGTTCCGCTTGGCCAGCCGACGGGCAGCGGCAACACGGGAAGAACGGGGAGAGATCAACTCGGGCCCGACGGAGGACATGTCTACTTTCACTTCCAGGAAGAATTCAAGGCACCGCAGGGGCACCCCCTAGGGGCGCGGGGAACTGCGCGACCAGCCACAACGAACCCGCAGCCGCATGCAAACCGAACCCACCCCAACAACAGGACCCGCAGGCTCAAAACCTGCGGGTCCTACAGTCACGTCGGCTCAGAGCCGGCGCAGCGTCACGCGGCCTTGGGCGCGTTCACATCCGCCGGCAGCGCCTTCTGGGCGACCTCGACGAGCGCGGCGAACGCCGTCGCGTCGTTCACGGCCAGCTCCGCCAGGATCTTGCGGTCGACCTCGACGTTCGCGGCCTTCAGACCCTGGATGAAGCGGTTGTAGGTGATGCCGTTGGCGCGGGCAGCGGCGTTGATGCGCTGGATCCACAGCTGGCGGAAGTCACCCTTGCGCTTCTTGCGGTCGTTGTAGTTGTAGACCAGCGAGTGGGTGACCTGCTCCTTGGCCTTGCGGTACAGGCGCGAACGCTGACCGCGGTAGCCGGAGGCCTGCTCGAGGATCGCCCGGCGCTTCTTGTGGGCGTTGACTGCCCGCTTGACGCGTGCCACTTGTTAACTCCTTGTAGCGGGGCCGTGGTGGTCTTCACACGGCCCGAAATCGATTGGGTCCCGGTCCTGACGTGCGGCGCTCAGTGAGGGCGCCGGGGCGTCACTTGCCGAGAAGCTTCTTGATCTTCGCGGCGTCGCCCGGGGCCATCTCGGCGTTGCCGGTGAGGCGACGCGTCACACGGGACGACTTGTGCTCGAGCAGGTGGCGCTTGCCGGCGCGCTCGCGGAGCACCTTGCCGGAGCCGGTGATCTTGAAGCGCTTGCTGGCACCGCTGTGCGACTTGTTCTTCGGCATAGCGCCGTTCTCTCCTCGTCGGTGGCGCTCCGGTGCCCGGTCGCGAAAACCGGGCACGGTGGAGCGTCGTACTTGTTTCGGTTGCTTCCTGGGACCTCGCGGTCCCGGGGATCACGCCTCGGCGGGCTCCTCGGCGGAAGCCTCGGCGTCCGCAGGGTTCTGCGAGCGGCCGGGGTTGGCCTTCGCGGAAGCCTTGCGGGCCTCCTGTGCCTGGCGGGCCTCGGCCATCGCCTCGGTCTTCTTCTTGTGCGGACCGAGGACCATGATCATGTTGCGGCCGTCCTGCTTCGGGTTCGACTCGACGAACCCGAGGTCCTGGACGTCCTCCGCGAGACGCTGCAGCAGCCGGTAGCCGAGCTCCGGCCGGGACTGCTCGCGACCACGGAACATGATCGTGATCTTGACCTTGTCGCCCTGCTTGAGGAACCGGACGACGTGACCCTTCTTGGTGTCGTAGTCGTGCGGGTCGATCTTCGGCCGGAGCTTCATCTCCTTGATGACCGTGTGCGCCTGGTTCTTGCGCGCCTCACGGGCCTTCATGGCCGACTCGTACTTGAACTTCCCGTAGTCCATGAGCTTGCACACGGGCGGACGGGCGTTCGCCGCGACCTCGACCAGGTCCAGGTCGTACTCCTGCGCAAGCTCCAGTGCCTTGGCCAGGGGGACGATGCCCACCTGCTCGCCACTGGGACCGACAAGTCGCACCTCGGGAACGCGAATCCGGTCGTTGATGCGGGGCTCGGCGCTGATGGATCCTCCTCGGTAGCACCACGCGACGGTCTGGCGGACAGCCGCGTAACGTGTGTGTTCGTTAGACCTAACCGCGCCGGTGCAGAAAAAATGCCCCGGACGATCACAGGCGGGGCTCCTCGAACTACCGGAGCACCGCCGCGTCGCGGGGCGCGCTTTCGGGCGGAACGCCGTCTCGGGGACTGCGCCGCCTGACCGGTGACCCGCCGCCCGTGAGGGTGGCCAGGTGGGAGTTCGAAAGCCTCCACTTGTGGGCCGAGCACGCTCGTCTGCACATGCGCGTCCGGCCGGTCGTCAACAAGGTTAGCAGGATCGCTTGACAAGGGCTAACCGGGAGGCGTCCGCCGGCACCACCTATCGTGTGGGCCATGAGTGAGACCTCCCCCTCGGACAACCCCGAGACCCCTGCCAACCCCGACTTCGACGCCATGGCCCGCGACATCGCGGAGGTTCCGGCGGTCGAGGTGATCGTGACGGTCGCCGTCAATCTGATGAGCGCCGCCGCGGTGAAGCTCGGTCTGACCGAGGAGGGCGACACGTTCAAGGACCTGGACGAGGCGCGCAAGCTGATCCACGCCCTGGCCGGTCTGCTGGACGGCAGCGCGACCGAGATCAGCTCCTTCCACGCGGCGCCGCTGCGGGACGGCCTGAAGTCGCTGCAGCTGGCGTTCCGCGAGGCGTCGCTGGTCCCGGACGAGCCGGGGCAGGGCCCGGGCGAGAAGTACACGGGCCCGGTCTACGGCGGCTGAGCGCGCCCGGAGCTGTTCCTTCGGGAGCTTCGCGGACTATTCCTTCACGTACAGGGGCTCGCCCGGTGGCACGGTCCCGGCCGGCAGGACTGCCAGGTCGAGGCCGCGCACCAGGCGGGCCCTGAGTGTTTCGTCGGCGGCGAGTCGCTGGGCGACGGCGCGGGCGGCCTCGGCGGCGGGTGCGGCGGGGTCGAGGACGAGGGCGAGGGTGCCGTCGGCCTGGCCCGGTCCGAGGTGGGCGCGCAGCACGGCGGGCTCGGCGGCGACGACGCCGCGTACGGCCTCGGTGACCGCGGGATCGGCGAGCGGGTCGAGGGACGTCCGCCCCTCGGCGAGCGCGAGCAGCGCGGGCCCGGTCAGTTCGAAGGGCACGGGTCCCGCGAGGTCCAGCACGACGGTGTCGGCCTTCTCGTGCGCGGCGGCCTGCAGTGCCTGATGCAGTGGTACGGCGACCGGGCGGGCCGCCGGGTCCCAGCGGGCCAGGGACTCGGTGGAGGTGAAGGCGGGGAGCGCGGTGCGGTGGCCGGCCTTCAGGGTGGGGACGGCCATGTCGCTGGTCTTCTCGCGGCGCAGCCCGTTCTCGTCCTCCTCGACCTCGCCGAGCAGCGCGACGACCGGGACGAGCAGCCGGGCGCCCTTGAGCGCCTCCAGCACGGGCCCGACGGCACTGCGGTCCTCGGCCCAGGCCGCGAGCGCGGCGCTCAGCCGGGGGTCGGCGGAGCCGTCGTCGTCACGGAAACCGGGGTCGGGAATGTTCTTGTTCGCCACGGTCCCCGACCCTATCGGCAGCGTGCGGGGACCCCGGCGGCGGGAGCGGACGCCGTTCCTCAGGGGCGAACGGTCCCGCCCGGGGGCACCCCTCGTAGTTGGCAGGGGTGCTAGTGCCCCAACAGGCAACGTTCGCCCCGTCGCGACACCCGGCACGCCCTCTCGCCGCACCGGCCGAAAGCCCAAGTACATCCAGTACGAGGACTTCCGGCGGGCACTCCCCCAGCCTCCGGCCGGGGCCCCCAGAGCACGCACCGGACGCCGCTCCTCGACGGGCAAACGTTGCCTGCCGGGGCACTAGAAGCCGCCCGGGGTGTCCTCGCGGCTGGTGCGGCGGCCTCGCCACAGGACGACCGCGGCGACCAGCAGGACGCCGCCCGCGCTGCCCGCCAGGGGGGCCGCCCAGTCGGCGGTGTCGTCGTCGGTCGCGGTGTCGTCCGGGCCGGGGCCGAAGTACCGCTCGCCGTAGGCCGCCGACTTGAGACCCTCGGGTTTCAGGTCGGCCGCGGCCTTGATCGCGGCGGCCGGGTCGATGAAGCCGAAGCCCCGGGAGTCGTCGCGGCCGTCGGCGGGGGCGTTGCGGGCGGTGTCCTCCAGGAGGCGTTTGACCTGGGCGGGGGTCAGGTCCGGGTGGGCCGACCTGACCAGGGCGACGGCGCCGGAGACGAACGCGGCGGCGGCGCTGGTGCCCCAGCCCTCGTAGTACCTGCGGTCGGGGTCGGCGATGATCACATCGACGCCGGGCGCGCTGACCGTGGCGTACCAGCGGCGGGTGGAGAAGGAGGCGCGGGTGCCGTAGCGGTCGACGGCGGTGGCGGCGATGACGCCGGGATAGGCGGCCGGGTAGGAGACGTGGTCGCCCTTCTCGCCGCCGTTCCCGGCGGAGGCGACGACGGAGACGCCCTTGCGCAGGGCGTACTGGATGGCCTCGTCTACGCCGGCCTCGGGGTGGGCGGAGGCGGAGTCGTCGCCGAGGGAGAGGTTGATGACGTCGGCGCCGTGGTCGGCGGCCCAGCGGATGCCTTCGGCGAGGGCGTTGCCGCGGGTGGTGCGGGCCTTCGCGCGGGACGGGTCCTTGTCCTCCAGGATCACGCGGACAGGGAGGATCTTCGCCTCGGGGGCGACGCCCATGACCCCGTCGGCGTTCCCGGCGCCGTGTCCGTGGCCGGCGATGATGCCGGCCATGGCGGTGCCGTGGCGGGCCCAGGCGCGGTCGCCCGGTTCGGCGCCGAAGCCGACGAGGTCCTTGCCGGTGAGGACGTTCCCGGCGAGGTCGGGGTGGTCGGCGTCGACGCCGGTGTCGAGGACGGCGACGGTGACGCCCTCGCCCTTCGTGGTGCGCCACACCTCCTGGGTGTGCAGGGCGTCCAGGGCCCACTGCCGGGCGCGTATGCCGTCCGCGTGCGCGGCGGTGGCGGGGAGCAGGGCGAGGGTGGCGGCGAGAGCGACACCGAGTCCGACGCGGCCGGCGTGGGCGGCGCGGCGTCGGCGGGGGGCTGCGGGGCTCATGAGGCACGCTCCCGGTCCGGCGTGGCGTCGTCGTTGTCGACGGTCTCGCGCAGGCCGCGTTCGAGGCGGTCGGCGAGGCCCTGGGCCTCGTGGCCGAGGCCGGACTGGGCGGGGGCGGCGGTCGCGGCGGACTCCAGGGCGTCGGCGGCGGGCTGCGGGGTGTCGACGGTGCGGCCGTCGGCCCAGCCGGAGACGGCGTAGACGACGACGGGGGCGTCGGTGAGCACGGAGATCGCCCAGGCGGCGCGCTGCCCCTTCCCGAAGTCCTCGGCGGCGGTGCCCTTCGCGGCGTACGGCAGGGGCATGAGGTCAGTACGGCGGTCCAGGCGCTCCCGGTCGAAGCGGCGGGCGAGGGAGGTCATGGCGGCCGGGTCGGCCTTGGTGAACAGCAGGCCGACGGTGGTGACGTGGCTCTGGGTGGCGTCGGTGTAGGTGGCGCGCAGCAGGCGTTCGCAGCCGACGGGGGCGAGAACCTTGCGCAGCAGGGGGTCGAAGGCGCCCTTGCAGCCGCTGTCCGGGGCCACGGCTATCCGGGTCCAGGTCCGGTCGGCCTCACCGGGACCGGCGCCGCGTCCCTGGACGGTGGGGGGAAACAGCCGGTCGACGGGCACGCTGTGCCAGAGGCTCCGCCCGGCGGCGAAGCCGGTGCGCTGCCCGGCCTCCCCGGAATCCCCGGCGAGCCAGCTCCCGGTGACGGCTCCGCCGATGAGGCCGATCCCGAGCACCAGACACACGGCGGCGGCGACAGCCTGCCCCCGCGCCGCCCCCATGCGCGGCCACATCTGGCGTGCGTGCCGCTCGGGCACCCCGTTCGGGGCGGGCTGCGGCGCCGAGGCGGCGCTCCAGGAGAGGGCGGG